>JBBQSW010000022.1:0-17338 GCA_038213575.1 Chitinophagales bacterium
CCTTCTGTTGTGATTGAAATCCTCTCTGACTCAACGGAGCAAAATGACAAGACCAACACGACTCGCTGCTATAAAAAAATACCCGGTTTGCAGCAAATCGTATTCGTGTCGCAAAAAGAACAGTATGTCAGAGTTCTTGAAAACGAAGACGGCAAGTGGGTAGACACAGAATATTACGAGCCCGAGAATGTGCCCCATATCGGGGATTGCGATATTCCGCTCCATGAAATATACCGTCGGGTGGAATTTGAAGGGCCTAACGTATAGACCAGCCTCCCCTTCGCCCAAATGTCGTCAGGTACAACGGCCGCTCGCTATCATCAACCGCGATGCTCACTTCCGACTCACCCCCTCCAAAAACGGCACAAATCGAAAATTCTCCAGCCTTTCTTCCTGAAACTCCGTGGCTGAAATTCGCGTAATTTTCAACATCTGCTGCACTGATTCCCCCACCGGGATGACCAGAATTCCGCCTACCGCAAGTTGCGCTTTCAAAGGCTCGGGTACCACGGGCGCACCCGCTGTCACGATGATTTTATCAAAAGGGGCCTTTTCGGCCAATCCTTTTGAGCCATCGCGGAAAAAACATTTCACCGTTTTGAAGCCCAAGGTGTCCAGCAATTTTTTTGTCTGGAAATAAAGCCCTTCCTGCCGTTCTACCGTGAATACTTTGGCGCCTAAAGCCGCCAAAATAGCTGCCTGATACCCTGATCCGGTTCCGATTTCCAGTACATGATCCCCGTTTTTGATGTTCAGCAACACCGTTTGGTAGGCCACCGTAAACGGTTGAGAAATAGTCTGTTCGCAGCCAATAGGAAAGGCTTTGTCTTCGTAGGCGTGTTCCTCGAAATCTTTGTCGAGAAAAAAATGCCGTGGCACAGCGGCTATAGCTGCCAGCACAGCATCATCGGATATACCCCGTTGGCGAAGTGCGTCTACCATGCGTTTGCGCAGTCCTTTTTGGCGATAAGAGTCGGTCAATTTTGTAGAAATAAGGAGGTGAGGATGCGTTGATTTGGAAAAATGAAAAATGAAGCGCGAAAGTACGTTTTGAACAAATACTTTTGCCCGGGAAGTCAAATCACCTGAATCCACAATTTTTTCAAATCCACAACAAAATGGCAATTCCAATCAAATTCGGTACAGACGGCTGGCGAGCCATCATCGCGGATGAATACACCGTGGACAATGTGATGCGCGTGGCCGAAGCCACCGCCATTTTTATGAAAAAACATAAAATGAAACGTGCTGTCATCGGTCACGACTGTCGTTTTGGGGGGTTGCTTTTTGCCAGCACCACGGCGCGTGTCTTGGGGGCTTATGGCATTCAGTGTCATATTGCCAGCACGGGGTTCGTCAGCACACCGATGGTGTCGTTGGGCGTGGTGAAACTCAAAGCCGATCTGGGTATTGTCATTACTGCGAGCCACAATCCGCCATCCTACAACGGGTACAAACTCAAATCGAGTTTTGGAGGCCCTTCAATCCCTTCGGATGTGGCCGAATTGGAAGCCCTCATCCCGGAGGTTTGCTCCCTGAAAGAACTTCCCTCGCTCAGCGATTTGAGGGAAAAGAATTTGCTCAAAGAAGCCGACCTCGAAACCATTTACCTGAAACACGCCCGCAAGAATTTTGACCTGAAACTCATCAAATCCTCTACAGGTAAAATCGCCTACGATGCGATGTACGGAGCGGGTCAAAATGTTGTGAAAAAACTGCTCCCGCGCTGTGTTTTTCTCCATTGCGACAACAACCCCGGGATGCACGGACAAGCCCCCGAGCCCATCCACCGCAACCTTACGCTCCTCAGTGAGACCATAAAAAAGAACCCAAAGATCGTGGCAGGGCTTGCCAACGACGGCGATGCCGACCGCATCGGGCTCTACGACGAAGACGGAAACTTTGTGGACAGCCACCATATCCTGCTCCTGCTTTTGTTGTACCTACACAAGTATAAAGGCTTGAGTGGCAAAGTCGTGTTCACGTTTTCCGTGACCGATAAATTGAAAAAAATGGCTGAGAAGTATGGCCTTCCTTACGAGATCACCAAAGTAGGTTTCAAATACATCGCCGAAATCATGATGCACGAAGATGTGCTGGTGGGCGGCGAGGAATCGGGCGGTCTTGCAGTGAAAGGACACATCCCCGAGCGCGATGGGGTGTGGATTGGCCTGATGGTATTTGAGTTCATGGCCCGCACCGGCAAAACCTTGAAGGGTCTTGTGCAAGAAGTGTACGATGAAGTCGGTGCCTTTGCGTTCGAGCGCGACGACCTGCATATCACCGAAGCCCAAAAGCAAAACGTGATCAAAATGTGCAAAGACCGTGCTTACACAACTTTCGGACCGTACAAAATCAAATCGGTGGAAGACCTCGACGGTTGGAAGTTCGTTTTTGGCGACGAAAAATGGGTTATGATCCGCGCTTCGGGCACGGAGCCAGTGCTGCGGGTTTATGCCCAAGGGCCAAACCTCGCAGAATGCCGCGTCATGCTGGATGCAGCCAAGGCGACAATACTTTGATTTTTATAGAACACACACAGCAAACATGAAAATAGCAATCGGTTGCGACCACGCGGGATTCCCGTACAAAGAAGGCATTGTTTCGATGCTGCAATCCCAAGGGCACATGGTGCTCGATTTTGGCACCCACTCACTCGATTCGGTGGATTACCCCGACTTCGCGCATCCCGTGGCCGAGGCAGTGGAAAGTGGCAGGGCAGAGCGCGGTGTTCTGCTTTGTGGCAGCGGCAATGGCGTAGCCATTACGGCCAATAAACACCAGCAAATTCGCTGCGCCATTTGCTGGACAGAAGAATTGGCTTCTCTGGCGCGTCAGCACAATGATGCGAATGTGCTCGCTTTGCCTGCCCGTTTTGTGCCGGAAATATTGGCACTGGCCATGGTGCGTATCTTTCTTGCAACCGATTTTGAAGGCGGGAGGCACGGCACACGCGTGGGAAAGATTGCTTTCGCGTGAAGCAGATGCATAAATAGGATGAATCAGCGGTGGTTCTTTCATCTCAATAGACCTATCGCCTCGCACTGTTCAACGTCACGGCGCCCATGAGCCGATCATACCGTGCTCCAAAAGGCCGGAAATACACTAAGATGGTATATTGGTTGCCCGTGGCATACCAATTCCCCTCAAACCCGTCGAGATCAGGCTTGCCCGTTTTGCGGTCTACCACCACATATTGATAATCGTAGTGGCCCTGTTTGAGCCAGGCGTCGCACCAGTAGGCTTGAGTCGCCTGGTCGTACTGCATCTTGAATTCTGGTTTGAGTTGCCAGTCGGAAAGTTCGCCGAACACATACACGTCCGCCTCATCGAGGGGGAGGTTTTGCTTGATGGAAAAAAGCACCGTGGCGTAATCGCACTGGAGCAAAGTCTGGTTCATATTCTGATTGTCAATGACAAAACGCCCGTCGGCATCGCGGCGGAAAATAACCGGCCGATCGAAACGTGACTCATCAGGGTTGAGCGTCACTTCAAAGTAAGTCGGCTTGTCTACAATGTTTTTCACAAACTCCCTCCGATAATCGAAAGTACGAATATCGAAGTATCGGAACTCCTTTCCTGCGGGGAAAATAATCTGATCCTGATAATCGAACACCAGATTGTCGCCCCGTGTCACGTACGGCTTGAGCGGACCCAGCGCATTGTCCCAACGACCATTTTGCAGCACGAAAGCCTTCACATCGTTTTGGGGCATGGAGATCCGAATGGCTTGGGGCACCACCGTGAAATCAATTTCGTGGTGTGTGTCCAGTTTATCCACCTGGGCGGTGCGCACAAATTCTGCTTCAATACGCCATTTGGGTTCTACGACCATGAAACGCCGCTGGAGCACAAGACGGTCTTCATCATCCGTGTCAAAAATTTTGAGCAAATAGTTGCCCGAACGGATCCAACGCATGTTCCGGTTGGGCAGTCCAAGGGTGTAATGGGTGTACTGCGAAAGCGTGTTGAAGGAATTTTCCACCAAAGAGATGCGGTCTTCGGTAAAGCCGTCAATGTATTCGTTGTCGTCCAGTTCCGAGGGCTTCCAATCGCTGTTGCAGTGGGTAAGGCTGTATTTGTAATCTTTGAGTTGGTCGCCTAGATGGTCGAATTCGAGCAGCAATACATTGGGGCTTGTTTGCAGGTTCACAATAGGCTGCGAGAGCGGCGAGCCAGACAAGTAAAGTTGCACGGTGCAAATATCCGGGTCGAGGATTTGGTTCTCCGATTGGGAAAACAAGAAGCCAGGAAAAAAGAAGAGAAGAAGATAACGCATGGATATTTATTTACTCCCAAGGCGCCTCAATCACCATGGGTGCATCGGTACGGGGATGCTTGAATACCAAACGCTGGGCATGGAGTTTGATTTCGTGTTCGCGCCAAATTTTCCCACCATAAAGCACATCGCCCATGATAGGGCACCCGATGTGCGCGAGTTGCGCCCGGATCTGATGGAACCTTCCTGTGTGTGGTCGGATTTCCAGAAGCGCCTGATCGCTAGTTGTTTCCAACAATTTATACTCCGACTCGCAGTGCTGGGCATCGGGAACTTCCTTATCAAATACGAGCGACCGTTTGCCTGTTTCGTCCCTTTTTATCCAATGAGAAACAATGCCCGATTCGGCAGGCGGGGCTTTTTCTACCCATGCTTGATAGGTTTTTTCGACTTCTCGGCGCTCGAATTGGTTCATTAATTCAGTGAGCATAGCCTTTGACTTGGCGAGCACAAGTACTCCGCTTGAAGCGCGATCAAGACGGTGCACGGCACGCAGGTAGGGACTTATTTTCATGTTCAAGCCTTCTAAGTTGCCGAGCACCTTTTGACGGAGCATTTCCAAGGCTTCCTTTTCTGCTGATGGATGGCGGGCGGTGCCGCTTTCGGACGAAAGTCCGGCGGGCTTGTTTATGACCAAGAGGTCCTGATCTTCAAAGAGAATTTGCATAATGGCTGCAAACCTACGGGTAAATATAGGTTTGATGGGAAAAGGAATCCGAGACGGAGATTCTCTCGTAAATTTAAGCCTTCAAACTATTTTTTAGATGAACAACAAAACCTGTTTGCTTCTCCTGGCTGTAATTGTGAGCCTGTCTTCTTGTGCGGTACGGCCTAAAAAGGCATTCGATGCGGCTAAAGTGCCGCCTTTACCGGATTATTCCAATCTCGAAAATTGGGCTGCTCACCCCGACAAAGCTGATCTGGCCGACCTTTCGCCTTCCCCTGACTTTCCAGACCTCCAAAAAGATGCCCAAGTAGATGTCATTTTTTTTTACCCGACCTCCTACACAGGCGGTCTACGGCGAAGCAGCCATCAACGGGACTGGAATGCCAGCGTTTTAGACACAAAAACGAATCTTAAAACCGATAAGGGCACGATCAAATACCAGGCCTCCCTTTTCAATGGTGCAGGCCGGGTGTTTGCGCCGCGCTATCGTCAGGCGCACCTCCATGCTTTTTTTACTAAAAAGGACACTGCGGATGCACGTCAAGCCCTTGACCTTGCTTATCAGGATACAAAAGCCGCTTTTCAATATTATCTGGATCATTGGAACAACGGCCGCCCGTTCATCATTGCGGGGCACAGTCAAGGAGCGCGTCACGCTATGTATTTGATCCGGGAAATGATTGAAGGGACAGCCTTGGAATCGCAATTAGTAGCCGCCTACATCGTGGGTTGGCCAGTAAATACAAATTTTTTCAAGACCATTAAGCCCTGTCAAAACCTCGAACAGACCCAATGTTTTTGCTCCTGGCGCACCTGGGAACGCAATTTTGGCCTGCGAAAAGCCTTCGAGAAAGAGGTGGTTTGCACCAACCCGCTCAATTGGACGACCACTGAAAAAACATACGCGCCTAAATCAATGAATATTGGAGGTGTAGTACGCCCTTTCAACAAAATATATCCAGAGTTGACGGATGCAGAGGTCTATAACGGTATTCTTTTGGCGCGAAAACCGAAGTTTAAGGGCAGCTTTTTGTTCCGAAGAAAAAATTACCACATCGGTGACTTAAACCTGTACTACCTGAACGTTCGGGAAAACGCACAAACCCGATCTAAGGCTTTTTTAAGGCGGTGATTGCTGACAAGTCACTGCACTACCACCGCCAATTTCCCATCCTTGCTCACGGCCAAACGTGTGATTTTTTTCACGCCATATTTGCTCAAGTCAGCCACTTCTCTCCAGTCGGAGTTGCGGGAGGCTTTGTACTGGAAAAGTTTGGCGTTGCTCCCACATAGCAAGGTGCCGTCGGGCAAAAGGGCAAAATCCTCCGTTCCAGCAGGCATTTTCAGCACGATTTCCTGCAGGTTGGTTTTCGGATTCCAGATTTTTAAATACCAGGTTTGCTCGGTTGCTTTTTGCACAAAAAGCAGGTTGCCATCAGGCTTTTTCAAGAGGCAACGCCCGATATTGGAACCTATTCGCTGCATCTTTTGACCTTTAGTCCCCACGATTTGGAGCGTGTGGGGTTGGTCATTTTCTCCTACAATGAAGAGTGCCGCCAGCGTGTCTCGCAGCCAACAATGATAGCCAACATTGTAGATTTTGGGAAATTCTGGCCTTCCATTATCCGAGCGGTCAAGCGGGAACGACCACAGTCGTTGGTTTCCGTCTTCCTCCACGCGCACCGATGAAAAACGTTTGCCGCCGGGCATCGGGGTGGGCGAATATTCTCCCGTAGTGAGGGTGGCCGTCACGCGAGTTTGGGTTTTTAGAAGCAGGTCTAAGGCCATAATCTCGGTTTGTGTGGTGTCTTTGGGAAATTGCACGGTGATCCACAACTCGTTGTTGCCGAAGAAATTGGGCTGGTTGTTATAGCCGTCTCGATTGAATGCTGTGAGGAATCTCGCTGCTTCAGGTCGCCAGGTACTGTCGGCGCTTTGGGTCAACGAAAACAGTAGAATGTCGCTTTTGCCAGGGCCTTGAGCCGATAGCCAGAGTGGTAGTATAAGGAGCAATAATGTTTTTACCATAATGGACAAGTTGGAGGTTTAAAAGGGTAAAACGAACGTTAAAATATGAGTTTCGGGTGGGGGCGTTTCGTAACATACTTTTTTTCTTATTGAGCCAGCCCCAGCCCGTCCTCGCCAAATCGCCATTTTCCCACCAGCGTTTTCTCGTAGGCGTTTTTTGTCAGGTACTCATAAAACGCCGAACGCCGGATGCCGCGTGCCCCGAGCGAGACAAGGTGCGGCGTTTCCACCTGACAGTCCACGAGCCAAAAACCGGATTGTTGGAGTGCCCTGACCAAGGTAATAAATCCCGCCTTGGAGGCATTGGGTACGAGTGCGAACATGCTTTCTCCAAAAAAAATCTTGCCAATAGAAATACCATAAAGACCTCCCACGAGTTTTTCCCCTTCCCAAACTTCCACGCTGTGGGCCAGACCACGCTCGTGCAAACGGGTATAGGTGGCGATGAATTGCTCATTGATCCAAGTGCTGTCAGGGCCAGGTTCGTTGCGGGGCACGGCGGCACAGGCTTTGATGACGGCCTCGAAACAGGTATCGAGCGAATAGCGGAACTTTCCTTGGTTAAAGATAGAGTGCATGCTCTTGTGGACACGCAATTCCTTGGGAAACAGCACAAAACGCGGATCTGGCGTGAACCAGAAATAGTGCCCGCCGTCTTCAAACCAAGGGAACATCCCGTTGGCATAACCCAGGAGCGTACGATCTTCGTGCAGGTCGGCACTTACGGCCACAAGTCCGCTGGGTTCCGCCCGCTCAGGCTGGGGGAACATGCGGAAATCGTCGTCGGGGAGGTAGAAAACGGGCATTTGTACCAAACTTTAAACCGCGTAGATTTTCAAAGCCTAGGAGGTTTCTATTGCGGTTTGTACTAAAACGGCGGCAAGTGCTGATTGCCCCTGCCGCCGTTGTCAAAAAAACGTGCTGAAACGTTCGCTATTCAACTACTTAACCGAGATCACTTTGGTCTTGGCCCATTGGTCACCGAGGCGAAGGCCTTTGTCGTTGGTGAGCAATACGATCAGCTCAATCAAGGGGAAAAGAGGAATCCACAGTACAATGTTGCGGATGATACCGGGGCCCCAATTGTTGGTGAGGGGTTGGCCGTCTTCTGTAACAGCACGGAGACCCATGGCTTTTTTGCCGATGCTTTGTCCGTCGAGGAAAGGCAGCGAATCGCGGGTGAGGCCATAAGCTACGGCTGCGATCCATCCAGCGATGGGTACAAAACTCATTAATCCAATGAGGATTACATCAATGATGTAGGCAACGATGCGATTGCCGTTGTCCGCTTTACGGAGTTCTGGGGTTCCAGATTGGTCGAGTATTTCCATGATAAAAAAAATAGGATTTGGTGAAAAAATATCTGTTTTTGGACCTTGAACTTTGAATCATACCAGCACGGATTAATTCCAAAGTCTAAAGTTCGAGGTCTAATTTTCTTCTACCTCCGCCGACAGCCCCCGGTCAACCAACGCCACACAGAGCGGGACGAGGTCTTCTTTGGTGCCTGATTTCACGGTGGCTTTTCCGTTGTTGTGGATAATCAAAGCGAGTTGTTCTGCCTGTTCACTGGCGTGCCGGAGCACTTGCATAAAGCATTCAATCACCCACTCAAAGGTGTTGTGATCGTCGTTGAATACGATGATCTGAGCAGGCAAGCCCGTGCCGATGTCGTCCATCACGAGTACGTCCTCGTCTTCTTCCCAAAGTGGCTTGGTAACTGGCATGATTCAGTTGTAATTTTTACGTTATGGAGGATTGAGTGTCTGGGCGAGCAATAACTCATAACTCATCTCTCCTAACTTTCAACGTTTGTTTTATTGCCTCAAAATTCGGAAGTTCTCCCGCATTTTCCAGCACTTCGGCATATTTCACAATCCCGTCACGGTCAATAACGAATGCGGAGCGTTTGGACACTCCTTTCAAGCCAAGTCCAAATTCTTTATAGATCGTATCATATTTTTTGCTCACGACTTTGTTGAAATCCGAGAGCATAGGGAAGTTGAACTTTTGTTCCTCCTTCCATTTGGCGAGGGTGTAAGGACTGTCTACAGAAATAGCGAGGATTTGCGCCTGCAAGCCTTCGTATTCGGCTAAACTATCGCGCATCATGCAGAGTTCCTTGGTGCAAACGCCCGTGAATGCGAAAGGGAAAAACAATAGCAGCACGTTTTTGCCGCGCTGTTCGGAGATCTTTACGAGCGATTTGTCGCTGGCGCGGAGCGCAAAATCGGGGGCTTTGTCGCCAGGTTGGAGCATCGGTTTTATATTGACTGAATTTGATTGCCACAAAAGTAGAAAACCCGCTCGTTGTAGCGCAAAAAACGTAGCGCGAAATTCATTTCGCTTCTGCCGAATGTACGAATGGCACACGGATGGCACGGATGAGACACGGATTTTACTTCTTTCAAGTGTAAAATCCGTGTCTCATCCGTGCCATCCGTGTGCCATCCAGCCCAAAGCGCGGAGCGCTTACCGCAACAAAACCATTTTCCGCCAAGCCATATTCGCCCCGGCCTCCAATTTGTAAAACAGAACACCTGATGGAAGGCCCGCTTTTTCCAAGGTCACGGCATTCATCCCTTGGATGTAGTCTGCCGTTTGTTGAAACAATAACCTGCCTTCTGCATTAAAAATCGAAAGCGTGGCGAGGGTAGATTCGGGTAGTTGAAACCTCACTACCGTACTGTTGCCGAAAGGATTTGGTTCGTTTTGATACAGTACAAAGCCTTCGTTTTCAGGCGAGTGCGAGCCCACTAGCGTGGTATCGCCGATACTGAAAATTTGCTCGCATTCTTTGTTGTTACCACATCCATCTGTCGAGAACCACTTGATTTTGTGTCGGCCATTGGGAAGTTCTGGCTGCACATAAGTGTTGGGCGATTGCTGGGTGTTCCAACGAACGGAGGCTGTTTTGTTGTTTCCTTGAACGGACTCTTGGATGGCAAACCCCCATTTTTGATCTGGCGGCACAGGCCGGTCATCAAAGGTGGTGGGCGTTCCGCCCAAGAAATTTGGCGTGTTGAAATTGTCGTAAAGCACCTTGTTCCAGCCAAGCCCGGCAATGCCGAGGGTCGTAGAATTCACCACCGTTTCCTGCTGGCCGTTCGCATTGAGGTCCAAGAAAAGCAGGTATTCAATGTTGACGTTGCTGCCGGAACAAGCGTCGGTAACGGTAACCGTGAGTTCAATCGGCGTTTCGCGCAAGTCTTGGGCGGGCAAAGCAGGGTCAAAAACATTGTTCCAAAGTTCGGGGTCGCTTTGCGTGGAATCTGCCCAGATAGAAGGCAGGGCGAGGCAGTTGGAAAAAGTGGGCGGGGTGCTATCCCAAATTTTGATGGTTTGCTTGTACCTGTACCCATTTGCGCTGGCATTCCAAAATGTGCAGAAATCCGTGGCTGTCGGGTCGGTCGGGTTGATTTTTACAATCGTAGAAGCCCAAGGTGGCGCTGCACCACAGGCCGAAACCGTAGGGCCGGGCAAATTGGCAGCATGATTTGTAATTGGGTTCGGGTTCGGGTTTGGCACATAGATTATGGGTAGGGCCGGGTTGTAGGTACACCAGTTGATCACCGTCCAATTGCGATAGATTCTAAAGCAAACATCTGGGACAGGATTAATCTCCTCATCCTCGTAAGAAATCCCCAGCAATTCGCAATCCTCGCCAAAAAACGTAGGCTCGCCGTAAATTCCGGTTCCATTGCAATCCGAGGTCACGATCACATCATTCGGAAACTGGATGTAATAATTCTGCTGATGGTTCACCACTACTTGCTGGCTGCATTGGCTCACGGCTCCACAATCATCCACGGCGTTGAAATTACGAACGATGGTGCCTTTGCTGCAAATGCTGTCGAACTGAGTGTAGTCCGCCGATTTATCCAAGTCCATGAAGAGGCAACCACCAGAAAAAGTTGGCTCACCATAGTTCAACAAATTGGGGTTAAACTGCTCACAAGGCACCAGCACGTCGGCTGGGGGAATGCACTCAAAGGGGTTGGCCACCACAGAAAAAACATGCTCACATTCGCGCTGGCTGCCACAGCCATCTTGTGCGAACCATTTGATCTTGTGCGTTCCCACGGGCAGTTCTGGCACCACATAGGTGTTGGGCGCTGCAGCCGTGTTCCAACGAAGGTCTGCGATTCTGGAGGTTCCAACCGTGTTTTCCTGCATTGCAAACCGCCACTTTTCGTTTTGCGCCACGGGGCGGTTGTCAAACGAGACGGGTGTTCCACCAACGAAATTGGGGGATTGTAGGTTGTTGTAATAAATCGTGTCGGCAGGGGGAGGGTTCATCGAATTCACCACGGATTCCATAATACCGTCGTCGTCCAAATCCAGAAAGAGGAGATAGCGAATATTGATGCTCCCACCATAACAGGTATCCGTGGCTTCTATGGAAAGATCTATCTGCCTTTCGGCTAAATTCTGAGATGGAAGTGTTGGATTAAAAACGTTGTTCCAGTAGAAGGGATGATTTTCTGTCGGATCTAAAAATGTTGTAACCCCTGGAGTACAATTAACAAAAGTTGGTGGGGTACTGTCCGCAATCTTGATGTGTTGCTTGTATCGGTAGCCGTTGGCGGTTGCATTCCAAAAAGAGCAATAATTCGTGGCTACTGTGTCGCTGGGAATTATTTTTGAAATAGTAGGTGCCCAGGGTAGGGGTGTGCCGCAAGCTGAAACGGTAGGGCCCGGCGCATTTAAGGGGTTGTGGTACTGTGTGGAAACAAGGCTAGCGTTAGGCACGTTTGTCAGGGGCAGGCCGGGCACAAAGGTACACCAGTTGATTACCGTCCAATTTCGCTCGATCTGGAAACAAGCGTCGGGCCATATAATTCCGAATATTTCATCTGCGTAAGAAACGCCCATCAGTTCGCAATCCTGCCCAAAGAACTCGGGGCGACCATAAACGCCTGTCGAATTGCAGGTCGTCACCAAGGTGTCGTTGGGAAATTTGATAAAATAATTTTGTTCATGGTTGACAATTACGCGCTGGCTACAAGAACTTGAATTGCCGCTGCAATCGAAGGCGCGGAAAATGCGGGTGATGGTGCCTCTGCTGCAGATGGTATCGAACTGGCTGTAATTCACCGTTTTGACCAAATTGCCGATACAGCAATTGTCCCAAACCGTAGGCTCGCCGTAAGCCAAGAGGCTTGGGTCAAACATTTCGCAGGAAACCACTACTTGGGCGGGCGGGGTGCAAACGGGTGCAATTAAGTTTTCTACGAACACATTCATTAAACATTGGTTGAAAACCGGTGTCCCGTTCTGGTACGTGGAGATGCTCCCATCGGGGTCTAATTGGTAGGCCGTCAGAATCACCGGTTGCGATGTGCCTACTTCCGAGCAGTAAAATTTGATGGAGTCTTGTTCCGAGACCGCGCGTTCGTACTCGCTGGGGAAATCCAGGAACGGGTCGTTGCAGGGCGGGTGGCCGTTTATTTGGTTGAGCGTTTTCACAAAATTGGAAAACGGGGGCATCCGACGTATGGAGAGTCGAAAACCCCCACAATTGTCCAGGGTGCCATCATCAAAAGCTGCTGCGTTTATCCAAGCCACGCCCGCAAACTGACCGGGCAGATTGGGCAGGTAACAATCGTCTGGGTCATCGGAATCACTGACGGATACGGTCGTACCGACAGGGCAGGCGATATAGGGCGGGGTGTAATCTTTCACGGTCACGGTAAACGAGCAAGACGCTGAATTACCGTCCACATCCGTCACCACAAATTCGTTCAGCGTTGCCCCAAGCGGGAAATCTGTGCCAGAAGGCAGGCCGACGGTTTGCGCCAGCGTCCAGCCCGGAAGATCGTCGTTGGCAGTTACGGTATAAGTATGGTTGGCAGTGCAGGTAAAAGGCCCGGTGCTGATTTGCACACTGGCTGGGCAACTGATGGTGGGGAGGGAGTCGAGGATTGACGATTGAGGATTGATGATTTTTGATGGCAGATGGGAGCTCGCGTGCGTCGTTAAGAAGCCGGACAGCAATAGAAGGAGTAGGATTGTGCGCATGAGATTGTCAAATTAAGCACACGAAGGTGAACCGTTTTTCTACATCCGTTTGAATCATTTGGCAATATGTCGGCAAATGTTCAAAACTACAAGTAAGTAGTAAGCCCAATTACAATTAGCCGCAACTTTGTACCTTTGTTCAGACTAATTTTACCACCTAAAAACAATCCTTATGCTTCTTCGCCTACTCGCGCTGCTCTCACTCGCACTCATCTCTTATTCCCTCTCCGCTCAAAAATACCTCGAAATGATCGAGGCTGGAACCTTTACCCTCTCAGAAATCCAACAAGAGGCCGAGGCCCATTTCGACCTAGTAGGAAAGGAGCGCGGAAAGGGCTACAAACCATACAAGCGATGGGAGTACGTCGCCCAAATGGAATTGGATGAAACCGGGGTTAAAATCCACAACCTTGAACTGGCCAAACGCGCCCGCGATTATCGGTTCGCAGAAAAACAAAGGCAACAAACCGAATCCAGCAGTTTTGCAGGGGGCTGGCAGCAGCTAGGCCCTACCTATTGGAACGCCACTTCTAGCTGGAATCCTGGGGTGGGGCGTATTACCTCCATCGGCATGGACGCAAGCAATAACAACCACCTCATAGTGGGTAGTCCTACTGGCGGTGTCTGGAAAACGCTCGACGGCTGTAATACCTGGACCAACATCACGGACGAGTTCTCCAACGTAGACGTCTATGGTCTGGAGATTTCACCCTACAACAGCGATCTCTATATCTGGGGAAGTACTTCGGGCAAAATCTTTCGCTCTACCAACGCGGGCGCAAGCTGGAATGTTACCGGAAATGTATCGGGCAGTGGACGGGTCAGCCGCATTCAGTTTCACCCGACCAACCCCAATGTCGTGTATGCCGTGTCCGAGTCCAATGGCTTGTTCGTTTCTATCAATAGCGGAAGCACCTGGAGCGCCGTGCCGGGTGCCAGTGGTGTACCTGGCTATGATGTGGAGTTCAAACCGGGGGATCCGAACACAATTTATTTTTCTGGGATTTCTGTCTACCGCTCTACCAATGGCGGCAATTCGTTCTCTCAGATTGGCGGTTTTGGCACAGCCAATAACAACTATAAAAGGATGTCGGTATCGCCGGCAAATCCGAATATAGTGTATGTATTGGAGTCAAATGGTGGCAGATTTGGTGGCTTTTACAAGTCCACCGACAGCGGCGGATCCTTCAATAAGCTGATTGACGGCACTGAAATAAACTATTTCGGGTACAGTGAAACCGGCGACGACGATAGCGGCCAAGCGCCCCGAAATATGGACATCGCAGTGAGTCTTACGGATGCGGAGGAAGTACACATTGGAGGCATCCACACTTGGAAATCCATTGACGGAGGCGAATTCTTTTTCCTTACTTCCTACTGGACGCCGGGCACTGCGGCCTCCCTCGGGGTTGGATACAACCATGCAGACATAAACGTCCTGAAATTCAGAGGAAGCACTTTGTTTGTCAGTACAGATGGCGGCCTGTATACCAGCACCGACGGTGCGGCGAGTTTTGTAGATCGCACGGCAGGCCTGGGCATTCGAGAGTTTTACAAAATAGGCGTTTCCAAAACCAACCCCAATGTGGTATCTGGAGGTTCTCAGGACAACGGCACCAGCGTCATGCGCGGTGCCAATCGAGCCTGGGTTGACTGGCTCGGGGCTGATGGAATGGAGACGTTCGTAAGTTGGAACAACGCCAACAACCTGTACGGAACGTCCCAAAACGGTTCTATGTACCGCTCCACCAACCAAGGCACCACTCGCAGTTCCATTTCCAAGCCACCCGATGTGGACAATGGGGCCTGGGTAACCCCCTTTGAACAGGATCCTCAAATTTCCAACACGATTTATGTCGCCTTCGCCGATGTTTGGAAAACTTCCAATAATGGGAGCGTTTGGACAAAAATTTCCGATTTTGATAACGGGAACATGAATCACATGAAACTCGCTCCTTCCAGTAACCAGCGTATCTATGTTGCCCGAGGAACTTCCTTGTTCACGACTGCCAACGGCGGCGTCGCTTGGACGACCATCACTTCGGGATGGGGCTCGAGTAATATAAGTTACATCGCCGTTCACCCACAAAACCCACAACGACTGCTGATCGTTACCTCCTCGGGGTTGTATCACTCTACCAATGCCGGGACGAGTTGGACGAATATCAGCACGGGCTTACCCTCTGGTGCCAAGTACTGCGCGACCTGGGAAAACACGGGTAAAAACGGGATCTACGTGGGCGGTTTTGGCTTTGTGTCCTATACCAATGATGATCTGGCCGGCCAATGGATCGGTTTCTTTGACGGACTGCCCAATGCACGGGTATATGAACTGGAAATCAACTATATATCCAATACCATTTTCGCTGGAACTTATGGCCGGGGACTGTGGGAATCACCTATTTACCAGCCTTTTGCACCTCTGGCAGCCTTCACGGCAGATAAACGCCAGGGTTGCCGAGCGATGACGGTCACGTTTACAGACCAGTCTGCCAACCTCCCTACGGCTTGGGAATGGACCTTTGAAGGTGGAACGCCTGCTACCTCCACGCTTCAAAATCCAACAGTAACGTTCAGCGGAAGCGGGGCTTATACCGTTAAACTAAAATCTTCCAATGCTGTGGGCGACAACACCTTGGAGGAAATAGATTACCTCCATTTGTTTGACCCCTCTGTACCAACCATAACCAATGAAGCGCGTTGCGATCCGGGCGAGCTGGGCTTAGAAGCGATTGGGCAACCAGGAGATCAGATCAATTGGTATGCCACGGCCTCGGAGACGCAGCCGCTGTTCATCGGCAATGTGTTTACTACAAACATTGCCCAAACCAGCACCTTCTATACTACTGCCAGCACCGATTATTTAGCTACAGCGCGTGTAGGGCCAGCCTCCAATGTCATTGGCGGCGGTGGCGACCATGCAGGAGATCAATACTTGATTTTAGATGCAACCAAGTCATTTCGCTTAAAATCTGCCAAAGTGTATGCCAATGGGGCCGCTAACCGTATATTTCGAATGCAGGATGCCAATGGCAATGTGTTGCTTGAAAAAACGGTCTATGTGAACGATGGAGAAAACCGAATCACTTTGGACATAGACATCCCGCAAGGCATTAACCTGCAAATTGGCTTCATAGGTCCGGCCAACTTGTATCGAAACAATACGGGGCCAAGCTACCCCTATTCCATCCCCGGTTTGATGCAGATCAAATCCTCTACGGCAGGTGTGGACTATTATTATTACCTGTACGATATTGAAGTGGAAACTACGGAGCGCTGTGAAAGCGACCGCGTTGCAGTAACTGGTCCTGTAAATTTAACGCCTACCGCGCCCAGCCTCGCTACTTCCGGGCCAGCGGCGCTCTGTCCCGGAGAATCGGTTCTGCTCGCAGCAGAAAACGTATGCCAAAACTGTGTCGTGAATTGGTCGAACGGCGAAACCGGGCCGAGCATCACGGTTTCCTCTGTAGGGACGTTTTGGGCTACAGTCAGCGATCCCCTAAATACCTGCGGAAATGGCCCATCTTCCGACACAATTATGGTCAGCGAGCACACCATTCCTTCCGCGCCTGCACTAGCTGCTTCCGGGTCAACGGCCCTTTGTTCTGGAGAATCGGTTTTGATCACAGCGGAAAACCTCTGCCAAAACTGCACTGTACTTTGGTCCAATGGCGAGAGCGGGCCGAGTATCTCCGTTTCGACCGAAGGTATTTATACCGCCATTCAAAGTAATATTTGCGGCGATAGCCCAGCCTCTGTAGAAATTCCAGTTACGGTGGGCTTCGCACCGGATGCACCCAACATTGCTGCTTCAGCCCCCACGCTGTTCTGCTCCGGCGAATCCATCGTACTCACGGCCACCGACGTTTGCCCGGGTTGCACCCTGAATTGGTCCAATGGCGAAACCGGGCCGAGTATCACGGTTTCCACAGAGGGTCTCTACACGGCTACCCTCGGCAATACTTGTGGCGAAAGCCCCGCCTCCAATGTCATCCCCGTTACGGTGGGCAATGTGCCTGCCATGCCTCTGGTCTCTGTTTCCGGACCGACCGTGCTGTGCCCTGGTGAATCGGTCGTACTCACAGTTACAGAGGTTTGTTCGGACTGCACCGTGCAATGGTCCACTGGCGAGATTGGGCCGAGTATCAGCATCGCAACAGACGGTATGTACACCGCCACCCTCAGCAATATTTGTGGCGAGAGCCCAAGCTCAAATCCCATCACCGTTACCACAGGAGCCTTGCCTAGTGCCAGCAGCATCTCCGCCTCCGGTACTACGGCTCTTTGCCCGAACGAATCTGTGGTGCTTACAGCAGACAATGTATGTCTGGGCTGTATCGTAC
>JBBQSW010000023.1:0-17136 GCA_038213575.1 Chitinophagales bacterium
CTTTTCTTTGCTGCTTTCGTGATTTTCACGTCCACTTCTTGCGGCGAAGACTGCAAATTTGATCAAAAAGACTTCTTAGGCCAGTATTTGGCTGCTGAAGATTGTTCTTTGAGCCCAAGTGCTTCTTACCCTGTCACCATCACCGCTGATGGCGAGACGAATGTGAAAATTACTGGCTTCTGGGAACTGTTCGGCAATGCCGTGAATGCTAGCATTGACTGCGGTACCATCACGATTTCAAGCCAAGATCCAGACAGCGACGGTTATGTTGTAGAAGGCTCTGGCAACATCGAGAAAAACGACGGCAACGTCACGATCAACTTTAGCTACTCCGTTACTAACAATAACGTATCGCCTGCAACCATTGACCAATGCAGCGCCACAGTTTACACCAAACTGTAAGCGTTTTTTAGATTAAACTTCAAAAAGGCTGCTTCACCTCATGGGTGGAGCAGCCTTTTTGTTTGTGTAAAGTTCAACCTTTTGATAGCCGTCTTTTTCATCTTTCTATGGCATCGTTTGGCGACGTGACCACTAATTCGGCAACACCAACTCAAACTCAACCCTTCGGTTCTTGGTTCGGCCTGCGGTGGTTTTGTTGTCGGCTACTGGTTTGGTTTCACCGTAACCTTTTGCAAGGAAACGGGTCTTGGCGATGCCTTTTGCAATCAGAAAATTGGCGCAGGCTTGAGCGCGTTTTTCTGAAAGCAATAAGTTAACCTCATCTTTCCCTTGGCTGTCTGTATGGCCTTCAACACGCAGGTTGTAGTAAGGATAGCGCGTCAGAATGTCGGCGATATCTGTCAGGATTTTGTTTGATTCTGACTTCAATACAGCCTTCCCTGTTTCAAATTTGACCGCTTTAACGGCCAATTCGAGCTTCTCTTTGTCTTTCTTTTCTACTACAGGGCATCCGCGGTTTTCCTTGGGGCCGGGTGTGTTGGGACAAGGGTCCAGTTTGTCTTCCACCCCGTCGTTGTCGCTGTCTGGACAGCCTTTGAACTCCACTTTTCCCTTTGTGAGCAGGCAAGCATCCAGTTTGTCTTCGACCCCGTCCTCATCCGTATCGCGTACCGGACAACCGTAGTAATATTCAGCAGGGCCTTTCTCTGTAGGGCAGGCGTCTAATTTATCTTCGATGCCATCGCCATCGGTGTCGGGGCAGCCGTTGAACAGGGCAATACCTGCCAACAATTTGCAGGAGTCGGCCCGATCTTCGATGCCATCGCCATCGGTATCGGGGCAACCTTGGAATTGGGCAATGCCTGCCAGATTTGGGCAGGCGTCGTCAATATCGGGCACGCCATCTTCGTCTGTATCCTTAATAGGACAACCTGCCATTGCACGAATGCCTTTTTTATGAGGGCAATCGTCTTCTCGATCAGCCACTCCATCGTGGTCAATATCTGGGCAACCATTCGTTTGGCCTGCCCCAGGAATGTCTGGGCATTTATCTTTTTTGTCTGAAATACCGTCTCTGTCTCGATCGTTCGTGGCCAGCCGAAAACCAAGTGTCAGGCCTCCAAACCAAAACCAGTCATTGTTCCCTGGGTTCCCAGCAATACTGATACCGTCCAGGTAGTCTGTAAAAGGAAGATTGGCCGCCAATTCCACGCCCAATACCAGCCTTGGCGCAATATCAAAGTGAATGCCTCCGCCCACAGACACGGAAGGTGTGATCCTCAGATTTTTGGCTTGGCTAAGGTCCTCATTGATATCAATAGGTAGTTGTGGCCCATCAATCTTATGGTAGCTCATTTTGGCTTTTGCCGAACTTGCCAGGCCTCCCCCTCCAACAAAAACATACGGTGAAATCGAGCGCTTGAATCCATTGACCAATGCATACTGCGTGTGCTTGTCCAATTGGTAAAGGCTGGTGTCAATACCTCTGCGGAATCTCCATTTGCCAAAAATGTCCCATTCAGCACGCAGGGAGACTTCGGTGATAAATGTTTGGAATGAAAAATTTCGATCTGCTCGCCATTCCGGGGTGTTGTAGAAACGGTCGTCATCCTGCAGTTGCGTGAGGAGCAGATTGCCCCTCAATGCAAAATTTGGGGAGAGGTGTTTTCGGTAGAATATTCCAGCGGTGGATGTCAGGTTGTTTTTGGTAGAAAAGTAGTTGTCGCTTGCGATGTCTCCGTTGCACCTTGCCATGCCAAGCACAAGTCCAAACTCTGCCATTCTTTCAAAATAGTGGACAGTGTCGGCAAAATTCAAGGTTTCAGTGGTAGGAGTCAATAAACCTGGGGCTTTTTGGGCGGTTGAAACCCCTACGATTCCCAAAGCAAAAAGGGTTAAGGCGAGTAGTTTTCTCATAAACATGGATGATTAGCAATACTTACGGGGGGTAAGTAAAATCTTGGCAAAAGTAACAAGCCTTGGGACATAGCGCGATGTGCTTACACCAAGAATAGGTTTCTGTCACAAAGGCTACAAATAAATGGGTGGGTATCTACTACAAATAGAGGTAGTTGCTGCGACAATTTACACCAGTTTGCGAGCAATTTAAAACCATGTAATGGGTCTTTGCGTTTCAATGATTGGTTTTTTAACCATGTTTACCCGATCACGCAGCCTCCGACGCTTGCTTTTCCTTCGCTTATAGATTTTAATACTTAACCAGCATCATTTATGCCAACAATTCAAAATCAACCATTTGTGTCTTCTGGAAATCTAGAGGTGGTCACCCTCGGCGGTGGCTGTTTTTGGTGCGTTGAAGCTGTTTACCAAGAGCTTCAGGGCGTAACCAAGGTGGAAAGTGGCTATTCAGGTGGGCCTTCAGCGAATCCGTCTTACCGCGAGGTTTGTTCTGGGCTTAGCGGACACGCAGAGGTGATTCAGGTCACCTTTGACCCATCCATCTTATCGCTACAAGATATTTTGCGGGTCTTTTTCACGGTACACGATCCAACTACCCTCAATCGCCAAGGAAACGACACGGGTACCCAGTACCGTTCCGTAATTTATTATCACTCACCAGATCAAAAAATTGCTTCCGAAGCGGTCATCAAAGAGGCCCAAGTAGCTTGGGACAACCCGATTGTAACCGAAGTATCAGCCTTTGACAAGTTCTATAAAGCGGAGGACTATCACCAAAATTATTACAAGAACAACCCCAACCAGGGGTACTGCTCCTTCATCATTGCACCTAAAGTAAAGAAATTTAGGGAAAAATTCCAGAATAATTTAAAAAGTGGCGCTTTTTAAGAGCATGTTGGGGATTTCTGCTGTTTCACCTTACCAGCGTTACTGTCCCCTCCAGCCATTCCGTTTCTCCGTCTTTGAAGAGGATTTGTACTTGCCAGGCAAACACTGCCGGGTTTACAGTTTGGCCGTTTACCTTGCCGTCCCAAGCAGCAAGCCCGTCATTGGGCAGAAAATCCGATCGCTCATGAACAAGGCTTCCCCAGCGGTTTACAACCCGGAATGACTTGATGAGTGCCACGTCTTCTCCACCAAAAACATTGAGTGTTTCGTTGCTGCTGTCGCCGGAATCGGGTTTGAACACATTGGGAATGAATACATATCGCTCCTTGCTCACCGCCACGACCCGGTCATCTATCGCTTCGCAGCCAGCAGAATCAATGGCCGTCACCGTGTAGTGAAAAGAATTCATCGGGGAATACGGACAGGTTTCACAGAGCATCGGCTGAAGTTCGGCAGGCTTTATCAGCACTTGAGCTGCCCTGGCAGGTTCGCTCAACCAATTGGCGGACCACAGTAGAAGGCTTCTGCCCAAATGGATGGAAGTATCCAGACCTAAATCCATCAAAAAATCATTCGGTTGGCTAAGTACAATGGTGGTATCTGAGCGGCAACCATCAGAACTTTCGATGGCCATTGTGTGCGCCCCAGGCTTTAAGTATCGGAAGGTTGGAGCAAATACAAACGCCGCTCCATCTAGCGAAAAGACATAGGGTGAACGCCCTCCCGCTACTGCGGCGGCATTGATTTCGCCATCCTCAAACCCATAGCAGGTTATATTGCGCAATCGAAGATCTGTAATGTGGGGCGTGTCAGGTTCGGCCACGCGAATGTCCAAAGTAGAAGAACAGCCATTTTGTCCATTGATAACCAAGAGCGTATAGGCGCCCGTCTGGTCTACTTTTGGATGAAGGGAATTTTGGCCCGAAAGAATATGCCCCGTACTATCAGACGTCCAGGTAAAACTAAACCCAACGGAAGCCGACACCTGCGCTTCCAACTCGGCGGGTGCCCCCGAACAAGTTAGGTGTTGCAAGGTGTCGGCCTCAATCGTCGGACGGTAGGATTGATCTAAAATTTCTACGGAAAGGGATGCGCTGCAAGGGGGCGTTTGGTTGCAAGAGTTGGCAGCCTGTACACAAATCTGTCCCCCAAGATCCCCCAAGGTGATATTCACTTGATTTCCGCCATTGCCAATCACTGTGACGGGTAGTGGCATCGTGTCAATCATCGCACCTGGAGGCCCGGACCAGATGTAGGCTCCGGCGCCAAAAACAGGGGGGATGGAAAAAGGCATGGTCGCACCGGGACACATTTTTGTAGGGCCAGTCAGTTGGCCGACCTGACCGAGCGGCGGCTCATACACAGCATCGTTGGGAGAAACGCTTACCGAAAAATTGCATTGGTCGCCCGCAAAACCATCAATCATCAAAAAATAATTGTGGCCAGGCGCCAGGGGTGCTGTGATGCTCACCGGCAAATTGCCGCCATTCATCTCGCCTTTCTCGCAGGCCAGCGGATCGCCCAAACAGTCCTCGTACAGCGCGATTTGTAGCCCGTTGCCATCAGAACAATCCGAGGGTAAAACGGTAAAAGTGGCAGTGCCCGCGCCTGCGATGAAGCCCATCCACTGCGCGTTCTCGACCGTACCGCAAAAGTTGGGCACGATGCCCGATGGGTAGCCCGCAGTTGAGCCAGAATAGTCATTGAAATTGCAATTGATGCACGCTGTAGCACAGGTGGTGGCCGGGCTCCCACCTGCGCAAGCAGGTACCAACTGGGCTGATAATGAAAGGGTTGTCAGGGAAAACCAAAGGAGGAGAAGTATTGATTTCATGTAAATCGGATTTTGAAAAATTATGGAACACAGACATCGTCAGGAACCTTAAAAAAGAGTCGAACAAACCGTCAAAGACTTCGTGCCCCAGCCACTAGCGTGTCACCAGCAATTTTTGCACCTCGGCCTTGCCAGTAGATTTGTTTTCCACCCGGATAAAATAGTTGCCGGGTTGTAGTTGCCGCACATCCAGGTAAGACCGATTCACCCCAGCTTGCACCCGCATCATTTGGGCTGACACCAAAGTCCCGCCCAGGCTATGTAAGGTGAGTTGTGCGTCAAAAGCCGTTTCACTGCGCAACGTAACTTCTGCCCGTACCGAAGCAGGGTTGGGGGATACGGTAAGGGATTGTCTTTCCACTGGAGTATCCCAAATCCCGACGGTGGTTCCGATGTAGCAATCCGGGCTTACCACGAAGGCTGAATCCACCAGCGGCATCTTTGTATAACCCTCAAACATAGTTGCAGTCAATACCTCGTTGCTTGCTCCGAGCCAGTCTTGCAGCAAGGTCGTGAACACCTGTCGGTAGTCGAATTGCATTCCTTGCAGTTGGTTGTCGCCTGCCAGATTTGAAAGGTCAACATTGGTTCCGTTCACACCCGCTTTGATGGCTTTTCCAAAAACCATCATAGGAGCGAGGGTTCCGTGGTCAGTGCCTGCGGATCCGTTTTCACGGGCACAGCGGCCAAATTCTGAGAAGGTGCAAGCGGCCACTTGGTCGCCTAAACCCATGGCATCCATGTCGTTAAGGAAAAATTTTACAGCATCCGAAAGGTTGCGAAGCAAGTCTGCATGGCCGCCCAAAGTCACGATTCCCTCCGGTGCGAGTTGGTCGCCATGGGTGTCAAAGCCTCCCATGTTGCAGAGGTAAATCTTCGTTTTGCAACCACCTTTGATGAGCCGTGCAATGGTCTTCAACTGATACGCCAAGGTCGTTTGTGGGTAATTGGAAATAGCATTGCTACCCGCGTTGAAGGCTTGCGTTATGTACACGGAGTACTCGTCTACGGCTTTTTCTACCCCCATGATGTAGGCTAGCTCGTCGCCATATTCCGAGTTAGGCACGTTGGGCAGCGGTGCCCCGCCAATGGTTTGTACCAAGGAATAAAAACCCGCTGGATCTTGTCCATAAAGATTGATTACATTCTGGTGTTCCGTCTCTGAATGGAAACCCAGCGAAGGGTTTGGATCTCCTACTTGAATACCCAATGGGTAAACCTTGTCGGGCGGAATTGGTGCGCCCAAAACATCGGGGTACATGGCTTGCAAGGCTCGGGCCATCCAACCGGAGCGTAGGTTGAAATTATCAGGAGTGCCATCTCCACCACTCATCCAGAGGTCGGTGCCTTTGAAATGGGACCCGTTAAGTCCTTCATAACCAACACCTTGTACTAAACTTAGCCAACCTTTGTCGTACATTTCTTTCATGCTGGTCATGACCGGGTGCAGCCCTACCTGATCTGCTGAGGGTAGGGTGTTGTCCAGTTTAATAAATTTCTCGGGCCCGGTTTCCGGCACTTTGATTACTGGGCGCAGCTCGGCATACTTGTCATATTGAGCAATCGGAATAATCGTATTTACACCGTCATTGCCGCCTTTGAGTTGAATCAAAATGAGCACGCGGTCCTCCACCCCGTCACAAGAATTCAGGATTTGGGAGATTTTGGAATTGGAAAAAGGCCGCATGGGAAAACCGTTTACGAGGAACGGCGATACGCCCGCAGCGGGAAATATTTTGAGAAAATTGCGTCTTTTCATGTTGTGAAAATTGAATTGTGTTGTACAACGGAACTCTGTTCCGTTGCTTTTGCCCCGGAACAGAGTTCCGGGTTACATGACCTGGTATTCCGGAGCGTAAAAAATAGCATTCAAGAGCCGCTCCAGTGGGATTTTCACCTCGGAGTCGTCTCCCGTGGTGAGATAGTTTTCCCACTCATACACCCAGTCTTGCGGGGGCAATTGATCTAAAAAAACGCTTACGAGGAAGTGGGTAAAACGGTCGTTGTCAGGCTCCTCCGGGAACAAATAATAGAGCAATTCCTGCACAATTACATAAGAATCCAGCGGGTTGGAAACCGTGCCACTGTCGCGCAGCCAAGTCGCCACGTCCAGTTTAGTCCCAATAGAGTCGTTCGAACCACTGCCCCAAGCATGGGTGCCGGTGAGGAGGATCTGCGGCAGTTTGTACCGCTGCACAATAGTGGCCGAATTGAAGAATTGGCGGTTCAGCACCGGGTCCTGGTAATAGCCCGAGTAACCTGCCACATCTTGTGGGTAAAACAAATCCATGCCAGCGCGGGCAAGCATCCGTTCAAGCACTGCCGCGCTGTAAAAATCGGAATAGTGTTTGGTGTTCTCCGCCACCGGATCGGGAATGGGCAACTGGAAAAATGTGATCGCTTGCAGCGTGAGGTCGAGCGGGCTTTTAATAAGCGCACCTACTATTTCGTCTGCGTTGTTGGAGTCGTCTACATCAAAGAAGTGCTCGCTTTGCAGCAATTTTTCAATCACGGGTTTGATCTCAAAATCGCTGTCCACCAGCAATTGAGCCAAAGGCACAATGATTTCATCCTCAACATCTTGCGGTATATTTCGAGTGACAAAATAATGGTACAATCTGCGGCAAAAATTCTTACTGCCTTCGGGTTGTGCAAACACCAAATCAACGAACAAATTGAGTTCAGCTACCATGCCAGCTTCATCCTGTGTAGGTGCTGTAATGGTCGCTCCACTCAAACGCGGGCTAAAAGTCTTGGGGGCGAAATCGTGACTTTGAGGGTAGGCTTTTCCGGCTGGAATATTGGTTTCAGGGTCCGAATATTGGTGGCGTTGCGCGTGGTTGAATCCCGTAAAAACCCGTGCTGCTTGCACCACATCGTCTTCCGTAAAAGTGGTGTAGTCGCCCGGCCCGGCAGGCTGTCCACGCCCCACGGTAAAGAGTTCAAAAAACTCGCGGGCGAAGTTCTCGTTGGGGTTTTGGGCAAAATTTTGGTCGTTGTCAACGTAGGTGAGCATACAGTTGTCCGTGACCATTTTAGTGACCAATTTTTTCAAATTTCCCAGACTGCCCCATCGCAGCAGTGCCAAATAATCAAAAAATTCCATGCTCTTGCCGCTGGCGGCATCCACGGCGAGGAACTGATGGAAAAACAGCGCCATTCGGTGGGAGCTGCCTGGATCGTGCAGAGCCTCGTTGACCCACCAACCCATTACAAAGCGCGTCAGGTCCATGTCATCGCCCGGAAGCGAAGCACTGGGTGGCTGTGGTGGGTTCACCCAAGATACTGGAGCGGATGCGCCATCGGAATAAAGGGGCTGATCGAGTTGGAGCGGGTAGGGGGTGAGCAAAGCGGCGAGCGCTTCGGCGGCAGTTTGGCCAGCCATCTCATCCACCTTGGCACGGGATTGTCGGAAGGACGCCCGGCGCAGCAAATGCGCCGCCTTGCGCCGCCCTAAAACCCCGGAGTGAGGATCTAAAGAAGCCATTGTAAATCGGTTTAAGATTAATAATTGTTGCAATAGGTTTGCTGGCCGCGATGCACAATAGAACACGAGGACGAACTGTATGCGTTCAACAGACAACAAATAGCATCAGGTTGGATTTCGGAGGCGGGATGTCAGATGTTCGCTAGGCAGCGAAACGTGGATTAAAAGAAACCTCCTTCGCCTCCTCCGATAAAACTATGACGGATAAAAAAGGGCAATGGCGGGTGAACGGGTAAACGCCCCCGTTCAAGATTTATTTGCAAATCAGGGCGTAAATTTTTGTAAAAAAAAAAGAGGTTGTTATTTCATCAGTACTAAGTTATTGATGCCGCGTTCCTAAGGGCGGCCCATTGCGATTTTTATCATGATTTTTAAGGGGTTATTTTTCAAGTACAAAGGGATCACATTTTCTTTATTGCCTACTTCTTTGCTGTACACCAGCCATAAACAAGAACGGCGTAGCCGTACCGTTTCCATAGCACTCAAAACAAAGAAGCCGCCCCATGCCTGGAGCGGCTTCTTGTTTAATACAAGTTTGGTTCGGAGCGAACCAAAAGAAAATTAGTGTTGAACCGTCAGCTTGCGGGTTGCAAAAGCATTGCCAAGGTTGAGGCGTGCGAAGTACATCCCGTTCGGAAGGTCAGAGGTGTTAATCTGAATCGTGCCAGTGCCTTGACCAACGGTCACGATCGCAGTTTGGCGTACTATTTTGCCAAACATGTCATACACTTCGACGTTGCTCGTTTGAGTGCGGTCGGAGCTGAATTGGATCACGGTGCGGTCGTTGGCTGGGTTAGGCAACACTTCGAATTTCAGCGTTTCAGCTGGTACGTTTTGCGTGTTCACCAAGGACCAAGCAGTTGGGTAGCCGATGTAACGGATGGTGTTGTCGGTAGGATCGGTATCTGTAGCTGGCGTGTTCAGGAACGTCAGCGGAGAGTAGTCGGCTTGGAAAATGATGTGCACTTTGTCGTCGGCCAATTTTGCTGTACCATTGAAAATAGCTTCAATGTAAGGTACTTCCACAGAGTCTTCTTCCACCAAAGCAGGGTTAAAGACCGCTTGTGGATTCGTCCATGTTTCACCATAGTCAGCAGAGGCCGAGATGAAAGGTTGGCGGAAGTTGAAGTTTGAGTTGATGTCCAAATACAACTCATGCGTGGTGGAGTAAACAACATAAATGTTTCCAGCATCATCAAGTGCTCCAGCTGGGTGCGAGCTGAGGCCTATGCCATAGTTAGAGATGTCCGTGACATCCAGCACTTGGTTGTTGTTGATATCAGGGCAGTAACCCGAAATAAAGCCTGTATTGTCAGGCATCGTTGAGTTCCAATATACAATACCAATGTTGGTGCCAGGGTAAAATGTCCAACCAGCGTCGTCAGTAATACTGTCGTTTACATAAGTAGCGCCGTACCACATGTGTGCAATACCAGCTCCGTCTACCAACACGTCTACGGTACCATCGCAAGTGAAGATTGAAGCAGGGGTTGGTGCATTCGGATCAGCGGGCAAGTTGCTTGGATCGTAGCCAGCATTGACCACATATTTGTCCAACGGAAAATCGTTTACAATGCGCTTTGTCCATGAGTTGCCGTTGTCTTCTGAGAGGTACAACAAGCAGTCGTTCCAGGTATTGGTTGTGGTAATTGCCACAGTTGGGCCATTAGCATCAATAGCGTAGCCTTCTACATCCGTACCCGTGAAATTAGTATCGTTAATGTCTGGGAGTAGCAGGTCTTGGATGTCCCAAGTAGCGCCACCGTCTTGTGAACGGAAATAGACCATTACACCGTCCATGCCTTGGTAAGCGGTACCACCGTTGCCTACGGGTGCTGTTGAGGCAATCACGTGGAGGGTTTTACCGTCGTCGCCGCCTACGGCAGCACGAGCCCAAAGCTCGCCACCAACAATTGAAGTTGGGATATTGCCCTCTGTCCATGCGGTAGCACCTGCGGCGCGTTTAGCCCAGTGAATAGCGAATGCGGGCGCAGAACCTCCGTGCGAGAAGATATACTCTGTGCCATCGGCATCCACTACTAAATTGGCAAATCCTGTGCGTTCGGCTTCAACGCGAGCGCTAGGCTCTGCACCCCATGAGCCAGCAGTGGCAGTATTGTAGCCCGATCCACGATCAGGGTAGCCGGTCGAGTTAAGGCTTAGGGTGAATACCGCAGATAGATCGCCACCACCATAGTTGTGCACACGGTGGCCTATACCGCCGTTGGATTGGAGGTCATACACGGTGGTGCCCACATATTGAAACAAGGAGTTTTCTGCGAGTGGAACGGAGGGTTGTGCATGGTGGCCCGGAACACTCTCAAGGCCAGTGTAAGCCGTTTTTTTTGCCGGAACAGCGATTTGTTTTGTTGGTTGCGGCAGGTTGCTTTTGATTTTGTTCACCTGGGCAAACGTTGTCGCGACGAACGCGAGCACGAAGAGGAAACTGAGTGTAAGGTTACGTTTCATGTTTAGAAAAGTAGATTTAGTTAGAAAACTCAAAAATTACAAAAGGTGATTGAAAGGGCGAGTTTTTTTGGCGGCTGGGAGGCCAAAGGTACGAAAGCTTAACCAAAAGGTTACTTCATGTATCAAGGTACTGAAGGAAAGATTTGGCAAATATTTGACAGAGCGCGATTTGTTTGGAAAATGTGAAAAGACAAATGCTCCTAAATAATACAAGGGCAAATAACTGCATAAAAGTATGAACTTGGGGCATATTGAGGTCATGCTTTTTGTCCAAAGTGTAAAATAATGACAAAAATGACTTTAAAAAGACACCCGCGTCGGTGGGTAAATAGGCCATGGTAAATGGTTGAATTTTGAAATTATAGTTCCTCCACATAGTCCAAATCCCGATCAAAAGTCTCTTTCATTCCCCACAACGCAATAAAAGCGATGCCGAGGCATACCGCCCCGACGATGTAACCTGCGGTGATGACGCTGCCTGTCACCGCCGCTCCTTTAAGATATTTGAACGACTCATTGATGGGCACTTGCATACCACGCGCAAAATTCGGCACCGAAGTTGCCACGGTGGAGCGGAGATTGGTGCCAAACTGTTCGGCCCCAATCGTTACAAAAATGACCCAAAATCCGACCGAGAACCCTAGGACAAAATGGCTGACATAAAACATCATCGGACTGCTGAAGGGTAGAGCCAGGTATGCCAGAACCGCCAGTACATCCAAGCTCAAAAAAATAGCCATCACCTTAACCCGGCTGCGCAACAACTGGCTTAAAAGCCCGGAGGCCAAATCGCCTAATATAAGGCCGATATAAGCAATTGCAATGGCATTGGAAGCCAAAATACCTTCCAAACCCTTGGCCTTCCCAAATTCCGGCGAAAAGAAAACCAATACTCCGATCACAAACCAGGTAGAGGTACCGATAAAAATACATCGAAGAAATCGAGAGAGCCGGTCCCAACTGGTGAACAGGGCAAAAAAGTTGCCCCGGCTGATGTGCCCCTGTTGTTGCACCTGTTTGTAAAGGCCCGATTCAGAAACGCTCACGCGCAGCACCAAAAGCAAAATGCCCAAGCCACCGCCGATGAAATAGCAGTCGCGCCAGCCAAAGTAGTGTTCGATCACCCAGGCAAGCAGCGCACCTGAAAGCCCGATACTTGCTACCAACATGGTGCCGATTCCACGCTTGTGCTTGGGAAGTACCTCTGACACCAGCGTAATACCAACGCCCAATTCGCCCGCCAGCCCGATGCCTGCAATGAAGCGGTAAAAAGCATAATCGGCATAGCCCGTAGCAAAGCCGTTAAAAATATTGGCGATGGAATAGAGCGCAATGGAAAAGTACAACACCCGCACCCTGCCTTGCTTGTCGCCCAGTACCCCCCAGAGGATGCCGCCGATCAGCATTCCGAACATTTGCCAGTTTTGGAGCGAGAGGCCCTTGTCGGTAAGGTCTTGGCCGGAAAAACCAAGATCAGTGAGGCTTTTTACGCGCACAAACCCAAAAAGTAAGAGGTCGTAGATGTCAACAAAGTAGCCAAGCGCGGCCACGATGACGGCGGCATTGAGGATTTTAGTGTTGGCGGTGTTTTCTGACATTGTTCGGACGGTAGCGCGAAGTTCATTTCGCCTTCGAGAAAATTTCCGCAATGTTAGAAAAACAGGTTCGTTCGGAACACGAAAAAAGTTGCTTCCAAAAAGAAAAGGGAAACCGCGATGCTCAGACCGGTTTCCCTTTTTATCGCCCGACCAAAACGGCGCGGACGTGCTACAAAATTGATTGTGATTGGTTTGAAAGTTTTTGTTCCTAATTAACAGCTGGTTGTTCTCCGAGAATTTGGAGCGCACGGTTCAAAATGGTCGGATCTTGGAGGTGAACGATGCCTCCATTCGGGCCAGGTTCCAGATGAAATTCTACCACTTGTCCGTCTTTATACTGATGCGCTCCAAAGTAATTGCGCACAGTCTGTTCATCAATACCGAATTCTTGGGCGATTTTGGCCACGCTGCCACTGGGTAGCGCATGCTTGATGCGACGGAGCTCCTCAAAAGTGATATTCATAAGCAAAGTGTTTAGTGAATGTATAGGATCGAAAAATTTCCCTAAGGTATGCAAACCTGTAAACGATAAGCAAGTATAGGGCAAAAATTTTTTTAAAAAGAAATTTTTTTCAAAAAAAGCAGTTTTTTAGCGTCTTGATAAGGAGGGGGCTTGCAAAATTTTGTTATCTTACAAGATAGCTCAAGCCATCTATGTTCCGTTCTCTGTCACGATATTCCCGCCTGTAAAAACATCCTACCTTTGTGGCGCCGTTTCGGAATAGATCGGCTTTCAATTGTACGCCCAACCCATCGCAGACCCATGTTTCTTCACATTATTTCTTTTGACATCCCCTATCCCGCCAACTACGGCGGCGTCATCGTCATTTTTAACCAGATAAAAGCTCTTCATGCTCAAGGAGTCAAAGTTATACTCCACTGCTATCAGTACGGCGATCGGAAACCTCAGCCCGAACTCGCCAACTACTGCCACGAGATATACTACTACAAACGAAGCCGCTCTTTGTTCTACCAATTGAGCCTTCTTCCATTTATCATGCGTACCCGACAAAGCACGGCCTTGATCAAGCGGCTTCGCAAAGACCAACACCCCATCTTGTTCGAGGGAATGCACACTACTGGTCTTATTTGGCATCCAAGCCTTCGCAGCCGCCAAAAACTCCTGCGCATGCATAACATAGAATGGCAATACTATGAAAGCCTTGCCGAACTTACGCCTGCCACCGCGCCCCTAGAGAAGGCCTACTACTTTTCTGAAAGCATCAAACTCCAGCGCATAGAGCCTAAAGTGCTGCTTCATGCCGACGAGATTATTGCTATTTCAGGTACCGACGAAGCGTATTACCGCGCCCTTAAAGCCAATACGCATTACATCCCGGCATTTCACCCCAACACCCTGGTAGAGAGTCAGTTGGGCCGAGGAGAGTATGTGCTTTTCCACGGAAAGCTCAGTGTGCCAGACAACGAACTTGCCGCCATTTGGCTGATTGAAGAAGTGTTTTCAGCATTTGACATTCCGTTCGTCATCGCAGGGATGGACCCTTCTGAGCGCTTGCGAGCACTGGTTTCCCAGTACGAACATATACGGCTCGTTGAAAACCCGGATGAAGCGGAGATGAGCAGCTTGCTCACCAAAGCCCAAATCAATCTCTTGGTTTCGTCTCAATCTTCTGGAATCAAACTTAAACTCATCAACGCACTGTTTCGTGGCCGCTTCTGCATCGTCAACGATCACATGGTGCGCGGTACCGGCCTAGCCAAGCTTTGTTACGTCCGAAACTCCGCAGCGGCCATGCGTCAGGCCATAGAAGCACTTATCAACGTTCCTTTTGAACAAGGAAAAATTGCGGAGCGGCGGGCCGTTTTGGAAGTCGAATTTTCCAATGCAGAAAATGCAAAGCAATTGATGAGCTTAATAAAGTGGTAGAGAATCATTGGCCATTTACCCAATGACCAATGACCAATGACCAATGACCCAATGACCAATGACCAATGACCAATGACCAATGACCCAATGACCAATGACCCAATGACCAATGACCAATGACCCAATGACCAATGACCAATGACCAATGACAATAATGACAGAACAAACGCTCAAAAAAATCCCTCGTGTAGGAAAAATGCTCAATGCGCTCGCTGCGGTGTCGCCTGCTTTGGCTGGGCGAGTCGCTTTTCGTATATTCTGTACGCCTAAACGGCTGGTTTTAGGAGAAAAAGACCAGGCTTTTTTGGCAACGGCCACCCATTCCACATGGCGCATGGAAGGGCTTTCCATGCGCAGCTATATTTGGGAATCCTCAAAACCCAATGCGCCTACCATCCTCTTTCTCCACGGTTGGGAATCGAATGCCGCACGTTGGCACAAATACATCAAAGCTGCGAAAAACGCTGGATTTCGGGTTCAAGCCTTCGACGCCCCGGCTAGCGGGTTTTCCGATGGGAAATTACTGAATGTACTTTTATACAGCCGAGCGGTCAAGAAGTTCATCGCAGAAAATGATGCGCCTTATGCTATTGTAGGTCATTCGCTGGGTGGGGCAGCCGCTGTGATGAGTCTTGCTCTTTTAGGCGCAAAGCGCCCCCAGAAAATGGCGGTACTTGCTTCATTTGCCGAAACCACACGGGTTATCCGAGATTTTGCCCATATTTTGGGAGCGAATGAATCCGTGCTCCATGCCTTGTTCCGACACATTGAGCGTCGGAGTGGTCTGCCCATTGAGGAATATTCCGTTCGCAAAAGAGCCGCTGAACTATCGGATGTTGAGGGTTTTGTGCTGCACGATCACGGCGACGAGGTGGCGCCAGTGGCAGAGGGCCAAGCGATCGCCGAGGCTTGGGGCTGCCGTTTTTTGCAAACAGAAGGTTTTGGACATCGGATGCAGGATAAGGTCGTGGTGCACGAGGTGCTTGGATTTTTGAGACAGGATTAACTGGATTTTACTCAGGTGAGCACATATCATGTTAAACCCGTCTAATCCTGTTAATCAGGTCCCATATAAAAGTGGCCAGACAGCACTTTTGCTGCCTGACCACCTTTCATGAGATTGAACCGGGAGATTAAAAGGAAGGAAGATTAAACTAAAGGAAAGATTAAAGCGCATTTCGGTCATTTGGAGACCCTTATTATGTCTTATGCAAACAGGCATAAATCAAACGCGCTTCTGGATTAAAGTTGGATATCTTTTAGTGCTCAATCCGAAGTTTGAGCCATGAGCGCCCCAACTTTTTGAGGCGCCCACGACTGCAGAAAAGAGCAACTTTTCGTCAATTTACTTCGCCTGAATCATCGTTTTCGTCGCACTGTCGGTAACTGTTTCCAACATGTAGTACAGTGCGCCCGATGTGTTTAGCAGGGCTTTTTCCAAAGGAATGGTATTGTAACCTTTCGGGAAATCCCCTTTTTGTTGGAACACAAGCCGCCCGGATTGATCGAACACTGAAAGTGTAGCGGCTGCGGCTGTGGGCAGGTGGAAACCTACCAGGGTGCGGTTCACGAATGGGTTTGGCTGATTTTGATACAATTCAAAGCCTACTCCCGTGATTGTACTTCCATCTTTGTCATTGAAGCGAAGTGCGACCTCCAGTTTGGTAACGGGTTGATCAGGCGACGGGTTGATCTGGTATCCTTCCGCCTTTGTGATTCGGCTGGACACACGGAGCATCTTGTTTAGTTCGCCCGCTTTAGTAGCCTTGAACTTCAAGCTAAACTCACCTTGCGGCGCCCCATCAAAAGAGCTGGTGAGCGCATTATCGGCAGCAAATATGGCAAAGTTGTCGGCCTTCATCCCTGGGCCCGGCACAATGTCGGTCAGTTCCAAATCAATGTAATTCATGGTGAACTGGTAGCCAACAACCTTTTCAGAGGCTTTGAACTTCACTTCAAAAATTTCCCCAGATTTTACCGTGCGGTCTTCTACATCGAAAAGCAGGGTGCTGCTCGTGCGCTCTTCGACGCTCATCAATGAGTTTGCAATTGCGGTAGCATTTACGTCGCCTACTTTGATGGCTACAAAGTTGTCCTCCTCTGCGTTCGCTTGTAGATCCGCCACGGTCTTGCTTTCTGGGAAAGCCGTCTGGAAAGGGTTGGCTATATTGGGAAACACAAAAGACTTGTCCACAAACCGCCAACTGGTATTGGAAGGCAATTCGGTGTAGATGCCCAAGATAAGTTTACGCAGTTCCACAATATCGAATGTTGTGATGCTTCCCGATACATTCACGTCGGCTGCGATCATCTTATAAGGCGTTGTAAAGGGCTCAATCCCGAGAATATGCTTGCTAATCAACACAAGGTCATAAGTGGTCACACCATTGAGCGGGTTGTCGTCTTTTGAAGGCGTGAGGGTATAGTCAGCGTGCATCGGGACTGCGTTGCTGAATGTGTATTGTCCGCCTTGGTCGGTCATCTCAAAGAGGTTGAAGGTTGGGCCGGCAAGTTCTACATCGGTTTCTTCCAAACCTTCGCCCATTTCTGTTTTTAGCAATCCTGCGACTGTTACAGCTCCTGCTCCACAGTTGTTTGAGTTGTCTTGGACTATGATGAAAGTCTCACAATAATCGGCATTGCCCGCAGC
>JBBQSW010000024.1:0-16984 GCA_038213575.1 Chitinophagales bacterium
CTGTGAACCGTTAAAAAAGGAAGAGGCCGGATTATTGTCACTGATAATCGCGTGATGCTGCTGATAACCCGTGATGTTCTCGCAGCCTGCATAAAGTTCGAGATTCTCGCCAAATTTACGCGTCGCCTGTGCATTCAAAAGTGCAAAAGTGGGCGTAGTAGGCGGAAAATCATGGGTCAGTTCGTGTGGCAAAAAGGAGTTGTCGGGCAGGCGTTGCGGGCCAACGATTTGTACGTAGGTATTGAATGACCAGCGTTTGTTGGGCGTCGTATAATCCACTGAAACAAGACCCCGCTGGCGTGCCACGAGTGGGATAGTTTTCAGCTTGCCGTCCGCAAATTCTGCCCGCACATCGTTCCATTTGAAGGCAAATTTTATATCGAGTCCCGGAAGCAGGCTATATTGAAAATTAAGCAACAGGCTGTTACTGAACGATTTACCCGTCGAATTGTAAAAGTAAACCGAGAGTTGCGAGTCTATCGGGGGTCGTTCCACGTCTACCAATACTTGCCGAGCAAAATCTGTACGGTATAAATCCACACTGAAACTCGCGTCGCGCTGGGCAATTTTGAAATTCTGCGTAAAATTCACCCCGTAATTCCAGGCTTCTTCAGGCCCCAAAACCTCGGTAACCCCACTGTTTGGTGAAGCGAAAATGAAGTTGCGATTGCTCGCTAAAAGACTGATGTTCTCTGCCATTACATTGGGCGAACGAAACCCCCTCCCTGCGGACACGCGCACGATGCTTTTTTCGGTGAAATTGTACTTGGCGCTTAACCGTGGGGTGGCCTGCCAGCCAAAACGGCTGTTCCAGTCAATCCTTCCACCCAGCACTACGATCAGGTCAGGGATTTCCATCTTCGGACTTGGTCGGCTGAACGTGTATTCGGCCATTAGGCCCGGCACAAACTCACGCCGATCCAGAATGCCCTCGTTCACACTTTCTTGAATATCATCGTATTGTATCGAAGGTGCGACCAAGATTTTGTGGTTAGTGTTGCGGATAATATCCTGAATAAGGGTTTGCCTGTACAGCGATTTTTGCTCAGCAGCGTATGCATTCTGGCCAAATTGCGAACGGGTACGGTGCCAGGATATGCCCACGATATTGCCCAGTTCGAGGAATTGTTTGCCTAAAAACTGCTCTTTGCCGTATTTACCCCAGGCTTCCACTCGGTCGTTCTGCTGATCAATTTCAAATCTTGGTCCTTGATACCCTTCTATGTCCTGAAATTGCCCACTCTGGCGGCGATCCGTAAGCGCTTGCACGTTGAATTGAGCGCATCCTGCCGGCCCATCGTATTTCCAGCGATACATGCCGTTCAGTTGCTGGCGATTGGGAGAATCTTTGAAATGGTCGTCATTCATATCCCAATTATTTTCCACAAAAGAGCCGTGAAGCAAAAGGCCATGGTGTGAAGTTGTGCCTTTTTTGTTCAAATGCACATTTGCTTCGCCACGGCCTTCGGTACTGCTGAAAACATTGACAAACAAGGGTTTATCCGTATCGGGCTTCACGATTTCGGCATTCACTTGCCCGGTAATGCCCGTGTTGCCGTTCTTGACCGTGCTGGCACCTTTGGCCAAATCCACACCGCTCAACCATGTTCCGGGTATGTATTCAAACGCAAACGGGGTTGCAATTCCCGTCATAGTAGGGCGGTTTTCCACCAGAAATTGACTGTAAATACCACGCAAACCGAGCAGCTGAATTTCCTTTACACCCGTCAGAGCATTCGGGTAGGTCACATCAATAGCACCATTGGTCTGGAAACTTTCGGAGAGATTGCAACAGGGCGCTTTACGGAGTTCTTTGCTCGTAATACGCTCCACGTTGTGGACGCCGAGCGTCGAAATATGCGTATCGAAACCCTTACCCTGCACGGTCACTTCTTTCAACTGAGCAATACCCGTAACTTCTATCCAAATCTTTTCTTCTCCCGGCAGCACCTCCACTTCGGCGGAAGTATAGCCGACGTAATTGACCACCAAGATGCCCGCATGGCTGCGTCCGGCAAGGACAAAACGTCCTTCAGCATCCGTAACGGTGCCTTCTTTGGTGTCTTTCCAAAAGACAGAAGCCCCGATAAGTAGCTCTTCCTTTTCGTTGGTGACAATGCCCGATATGGTGGTTGCCGCCCCTGCTTTGGCTTCGGCGGCTTTTTTGTTTGGGGATGCTGGATCTGTTTGAGCAAAAACAGGGCTAAGTCCTAATAAAACCCCAAGTAGGGCGATGATATTTTTCATTGCTGAAAGCTGTTTGTACCGCAGAATGTTATTCTGCCTGTAAATGTATAAGGTTGCCCGAAACATCAAGTTTCAGGATGGTGGAGTTTTGACAAAACAGAGGTTTCGTCCTGTCACACTTCAGCAGTTAATACCGCCGAGCAACCAATACCTAACAACGAAAAACACCGTGACGCACACAGATCATGCGCCCAGAGGGGGCCGGAGGGGGCCGCTCAAAATCTTGGAAATCTACTTTTTGAACCCTGATAGAAATTTGGGGAAAAGCCTGGAAATAATGTGTGAACGCCCAGTTTTTCGGAAGGTCAAATTTCTTAAAATCCGAACTTCCAACCTCAAATTTGGTCTTGAGCTGGAAAACCTTGGTGGTTTTTTTAGTACAGCCCTTCTTATCTGAATGAGGCTTTTCGCAACAGCTTTTCTTTGTAGGGGTGTTTTTTTTGCAACAACCCGATTCCTGAATGGGGGAAATATTGACCGGATGACTCAACGTCACCCGGTCAATATTTCCTGCTTGACAAGCATCTTTAGCGCTAAGAAATGAAACGGTAGTTGTTCCTAGGCAGTAGCAATAAACTTGCTGTATGCTCACGCCGACAGACGCAATCAGCAGTGCTGACATCCAAAGAAAAACGAACGATATTCTTGTACCTGCGGTCATTTTTTGAAAATAGGTATGCAAAGGTAAGGCCCGTACTTTCAAACAGCAATTCAAAGCAATGGTTTGCCATTTATTGACACTAAGTACCGATGAAATAACAATGGACACTAGTTGCTCATTGCTGTAAGGAACGCGGCAATTTCGTTACATTTAAAAAACACAAAACAAGTAAGGTAAATTATCGAATAACTACAAAACAATTTGTTTTAATTCATTATTTGCAGAAATTTATTCGTAAAAATATCACACGAGGGGAATTTTTTACATTAAATTACATTTATATTTGCAGCACAAAGAAACCATTTATCAATTAACCCTAATACCCCTTCTAACTATGCCTCCCCAAAAGGTCTTTTATCGCGGCAGCAATGCCAGTCTTTTGCATGCCCTCCGCATCAGCAGCGGCGGCTCGCTCCAGGTGGAGCAAATTCCCGAATCTTTCTCTTTCCAAGACCTTGCCCGAATGCCAGAGGTTGGTATGCTCGTGTTACAACATGACCCCCCATCGTCAGACAGTTTTGCCTCCCTTCGCAATTGGCAGCGCGAAAACCCGGATGTTCCGGTACTGGTCCTTACCTCCGACTACACCCCCGATACAACCAAGTTTCTGATGCGGTCTGGCGCGAAAGAGGTTCTGCCCTTGCCCGTAGAAGGTGAAAAAGTGCTGGCTTGTTACGAAGCGTTTTTTCCCGGCTTCCGGCAGGCTAAGCCCAAAGGCGGTAAAAAGGGCACAAAAACCGGCAATATCTTGTTGGCAGCAACTGCCCCCGGCATTATGGCCGTCGGGGTAGACTTGCACGCTACGGTCGTGCCGATACTACCGCAAGCACCACGCATTGCCATGGAGCAAGGAGTCGAAGACTTTTACAATGGCTTGGAAGTCAACTATTTTGGCTTGTTGATGGTACGCCTTAATGGCAGGAAAATTGATTTCAACTGGCAAGCAAAAATGTTGTTCGGGTATCTGGCCTACCATAACACAAAAGCGCTCTCCCGCGATCATCTGGCGCGTGTTTTTTGGCCCGAAAAGCAAGAAAACCAACCCGAGAGTGCACGCCGGAGCCTCAATGTGGAACTCAACCACATCCGCAAGTCCATTCGTCAACAGACAGGCATAGAACGTGAATTGATTGTTTTTGACAAGAACTGTTACCGCCTCCAACTGGACAGCCCGATGCTGTCGGACGTAGCGACATTCAGGGGCCTGTGCCAGAAAATTCAGATGTTCCAACGCGATGGCCAAGCCGTGCCAGACGAACTTTTCCAGCAAGCTATCAAGACCTATTCGAGCAATTTTCTCGACGACTGCCCAGAGGATGCGCTCAATTGGGTGGAAGTGGAACGCCAGCACCTTGGTGCGCTTTTCGAGCAAATGGCCGATCTTTACAGTGCCCAATTGAGCGACAAAGGCGAATACTATCTCGCCACCTCCGTATGTCATGAAATCCTCACACGCGACCAGCGAATGGAAGTTATCCACCGCCGCCTGATGTTTTGTTATGGCAAGTTGGGGATGTACAACAAAGTGGAACAACAGTATCGCCTGCTGTGCCAAATCATGGAGCGAGCGTTTCAATCCAAACCTTCCGCTGAAACGATGCGGGTTTACCAACAACTAAAGAAGGATTGTGAGTAGGACATTGGAATGCGAGACGTTGGAGTATAGATTGCTGAATATTTCTCTCCTTGTGTCTAAAGTCCAACCTCCAAAAGCCCAATGTCCCATCAAGGGTTTGTAAGTTTGCGCTCCAAACTTAATTAACACCTTACACTCAAATTCATGGACACAATTGGCATTCTAGGGGCGGGAGCAATGGGCAGCGGAATAGCACAGGTTGCCGCAGCCGCAGGGCATAACGTGGTGATTTGCGACAATCTCATCATTGCGCTCACCAAGGCAAGCCGCAATGTACAGGCCACGCTCAAGACGTTGGTAGACAAGGGGAAAATGACCGATGCAGACTCTTATGCACTGTTCAGTCGCCTAAAATTCACCGATCACATGAGCGAGTTTCGCGACTGCTCCATTGTAATAGAGGCGATTGTAGAAGACATCGAACAAAAGCAAATAGCGTTTCGGAGCATGGAGGCCATTGTTGACAAAAGCACCATCCTTGCCAGCAATACTTCTTCACTTTCCATCTCTGCCATGGGCGCGCCGCTCAAGTATCCAGAACGCATCCTCGGGGTACATTTTTTCAATCCAGCCCCGCTCATGCGACTCGTAGAGATCATTCCTGGATTGCAGACAGACCCTGATGTGGTCGAACGCGGCAAAAAACTCATTGACGGCTGGGGAAAAACTACCGTTGTGGCCAAAGATACCCCTGGTTTTATCGTCAACCGCGTGGCTCGGCCCTACTATGGCGAAGCATTGCGCATATTCGATGAGGGCATCGCCGATGAGGCGACCATTGACTGGGCCATGCGCGAACTCTGTGGTTTTCGCATGGGGCCTTTTGAACTGATGGATTTCATCGGCAACGACATCAACTATGCCGTTACAGAAGTGGTATTTTCCAACTTCTTCTTCGATCCGCGCTACAAGCCTTCTTTCACGCAAAAAAGGCTCGTGGAGGCACACTACTTTGGTAGAAAGAGTGGAAGGGGATTCTATGATTACAGAAACGGTATATCCCTGCCAGAGCCCACCAAAGACGAAGCCCTTGGTCGCGAAATTGCTACCCGAATACTTGCCATGCTCATTAACGAGGCCGCCGACTCGCTGTACCTCCGCGTGGCCAGCCGCGAAGACATTGAATTGGCTATGACCCAGGGCGTAAACTACCCTAAGGGACTCCTGTCCTGGGCGGATGAAATAGGCATCCCAAACATCGTAGAAAAACTCGATTCGCTCTACGTCGAATACCTCGAAGACCGCTACCGTTGCAGCCCCCTGCTTCGGAAAATGAACCGAGACGGCAAACGTTTTTTTGACCGTTGACCATTGACTGTTGACTACACACATTAACCACATTTTACCCGCCGTAGCTTTCCTGTCAGCCAAGTATCGGCAGGCGGGAGCGAGGGAGGGATCAGATTTCAAACTATGGCTTCCATCTTCACTAAAATCGTCAACGGCGAAATCCCTTGCCACAAAATCGCCGAAACGGAGGACTATCTGGCCTTCCTCGATGTGCGCCCACAGACTTATGGACACACGCTATGCATCACCAAGCAGGAGATAGATTACATTTTTGATGTGGAGGATGAACTCTACGCCGGGCTGTGGCTTTTTGCCAAACTCGTTGGCAAAGCCGTAAAAAAGGCCGTGCCCTGCAAGCGCGTGTGCATCGTGGTCATTGGCGACGAGGTGCGGCACACGCATGTGCATTTGCTCCCGTTCAACAGCATGGAAGACGTGAAATTTAGCGGCAAAGCCAAAGTTCACCTTTCTCCTGAGGAGTATCGCGACTTGGCGGCTAAAATTGCTGCGGAGCTCGTGTAAAAGAGGCCCTCTCCTTTTTACGATATGAAAAGATTGGTACTTATTGCCTTTTTCGCCATAGCATTTCTCCATCTTTTGGGCCTGTCGGTCGAGAACAATGCCTTGATTATCAGCACCAAGCCGCTGCTAATGCCCCTGCTCGCAGTATGGCTGTTCGCCGCAACAAAGCATTCAAGCGAGTATCCTTTTCTTCGAAAGGCTGTCTTGGGCGCACTGGTATTTTCCACCCTAGGAGATGTGTTTCTGATGTTTTCCGGCGGGATGTTTTTCCTACTTGGGTTAGGAGCTTTCTTGCTCGCGCACTTGTTTTACATGGGTGCGTTTTCATCCGTTTCCAGTTTAAAAAGTGGTTTTTTGAGGCAAAAGCCTGGATGGATACTGCCTTTTATTGCGTTCCCGATTTTGCTGTTGATGTTGCTTTGGAATGGCATCCCAGTCGGCATGAAAATGCCGGTGGCAGCCTACGCGGGCATCATTAGCGTAATGGCTTTGAGTGTGGTGAATTTGAAACGGAAAATAACCGACACGGTTTTTTGGACATTGCTGCCGGGGGCGCTGCTGTTTATGATTTCAGACAGTTCCCTTGCGGTGGCTAAGTTTGGGGAGGTTTTTGAGGGCTCTAGGATGGTGATTAGGGTGACGTATATTGGGGGGCAGTATTTGCTGGTGCGGGGAGTGGTGGGGGTTTTGGGAAGTTCAACATCGCAGCTATGAGCAACTATTGGATGCTTCGTTTATAATTGCAGTAAAAAATATCATGGGATCCTTGGTTGTCACCCCTAAATATAATGATGTTGGTGTCGAGTAAGTATTTCATAACATCTCGACAGAGCGGCTTGCCGTGCGGGTATTTTCGATCATCGCGATCATCTCTTCGGCAGTTTCCGGAAAGTCATTCCAGCTACCCGAAAAGTTTTGCACCCAATCGCTCTTTTCGGCTATATCGCGGCGGCCTTTCTTCGGTGCGGGAGTAGGATTTGTGGATTGCAATGATTTCACCAGCAACTCAATAAGCGACAGCTTTTCATTGCTGCTCAGGTCTTTGAGAAGCAGCCAGTACGGGTTAAGGTGGGTGGATATTTGCATTATTGTAAATCAATTTTGAAGGAAAAATAACGCATTTCTATCAAAACCCCTTCAATCGAATCAATCCCCCCAATCGAATAATCGAACCAATCGCCTCACACCGGGTCCACATCAACCGCCACCTGCACCTGACTCAAACCGGGCCGACCCAACATAATCTCCGTAGTGTGCCGAATCAGCGCTTTCGCCCCGGACAATACCGGCGCCGATTTCTCCAATTTCAGCAGGATGTTCTGCCCGAAATAACTCCGAATACGAGCAATGTTTGGAATTACCGGACCGAGCACCCGGTCACCCAGTTTTTGGCGCAGTATTTTGGCGTAAAACGCGGCTGCTTCGTTCACGATTTTGGGTTCTTTATGCCGCAGTTCCAGGTGAATCAGCCGATAATATGGCGGGTATTTGAACTCCAGCCGCTCTTTCAATTCACGCTCGACAAAGCCCAGAAAATCGCCACGTAGCACTTCCTGCACTACGGGATGTTTGGGATCAAAAGCCTGAATCAGCACATTCCCACGTTTGTTCTTGCGTCCGGCGCGGCCTGCCACCTGGGTCAGTAGTTGAAACGCACGCTCTCCAGCCCTGAAATCCGGGAACTTGGTGAGCGCATCCGCGCCGAGCACACCCACCAGCGCAACATTGTCGAAATCAAGCCCTTTCGTCACCATTTGAGTGCCTACGAGGATGTCCAGACGACGTTCCTCGAAATCATTGAGCAAGGCCGTGAGGTTGCTTTTAGTTCCTGCCGTATCCAGATCCATGCGCCCAATACGGGCATTGGGCAGGAAAATCTTGAGCTCGTCTTCGATTTTTTCGGTGCCGAAGCCTTTAAACGTAATCTTGCCAGAGCCACATGCTGGGCAGGTTTTGGCCGGTTCCTGTACATAACCGCAATAGTGACATCGCAGGCGATCGGTGTGCTTGTGGTAGGTGAGACTCACATCGCAGTAACGGCACATGGCATTCCAGCCGCATACCTCACATTCTAGCATGGGCGCGTAGCCCCGACGGTTTTGAAAAAGAATGGCCTGTTCGCCGTTGTCCAAAGCCTTTTGCAGGTTTTCCAGCAAGGGTGTGGAAAAAATGCTCTGCATCTGGCGGTTTTTCATTTGCTCGCGCAGGTCAATCGTCTCCATCTTGGGCAGTTCAAGTCCACCAAACCGCTCGGGCATTTCCACCAGGCCAAACTTGCCCGTTTGGGCATTATGCCAGGTTTCGAGTGAGGGCGTAGCAGTGCCGAGCAGGGTTTTGGCGCCATAGAGATTGGCCAAAAAAATGGCAGTGTCTCGGGCGTGGTAGCGTGGAGCCGGGTCGTATTGTTTGAACGAAGCATCATGCTCCTCGTCTACAATGACCATTTGCAGATTTTGAAAAGGCAGGAAAAGTCCGCTCCGAGCCGCTAGCACAATGGGTTTTCCAGCCGCCGCAGATTTCCAAACTTCTACCCGTTCCTGGGTGTTTATTTTGGAATGATAGACCGCTACCTCATTGCCGAAAACCTTTTGCAAACGATTGATAATCTGCGTAGTGAGCGCGATTTCTGGCAATAGGTACAATACCTGGCCGCCTTGTTTTATCACCTCGCGCATAAGTTCGACATATACGCGGGTTTTGCCGCTTCCGGTCACACCATAGAGTAGCACGACGTTTTTTCCTTCTTTTAAACTTCGCAGGTTTTCAAAACCTAATAGATTTCGGATTTCTTCTATTGCCCGGACTTGTTGCTTGCTCAATTCATCCGCTTCCACCAATTCATCTTCATATCCACTCAGTCGGCTCACCTCGCGCTCGTATTTTTCCAAAATCCCTTTTTTGACCACTGTGTTGAGCGAACTTTCCGACACATCAGCCTTGGTGAGCACGTCCTGCTTGCGCACGAAGGGTTGGCGTTTTTCTAGTGCGAGGTAGGCCATGAGAATTTCGACCTGCCGTTCTTTGCCACTGAGTTCGGTAAAAACCTCGCGCAACAAATCGGGCTGGCTGCGAAACGGCTCGGCAAGGCGCAAGGCGCTGACTTTGCGTGGCTTGAACTTTTCCTGCAAATCCTCGCGGAGGAACAATACGCCCTTGTTTAAAAGTATTTGAATGACCGGGAAAACCGTTTTTTTGTTCAAGATTTTCCGCGCATCCTCCACCGTAATTTCTTTCTGAATCTGAAGTGCTTCGGCGATGAGGTACTCGTTCGCATCGAGTTCGGAAAAATTATCGCCATAAGCTGTATTGAATACAATCCTAGTCTCACTGGTCAATTTCAAATGTCCCGGCAAGGCGGCGGACATCACTTCGCCCAAGGTGCAACAGTAATAATCAGCCATCCAATCCCAGAGCCGGAATTGCTGCGGTGTGACCACTGTAACCTCATCCAGCACAGAAAGAATGGGCTTCACCGCATAATTGGGCGCTTCGTTGTGGACGCGCTCGACCAGGCCGCTGTAAAGTTTGCTGCGGCCAAACTGAACTTCCACTCGTACACCGGGTTGCAGGAGCGAAGCCACCGATTCCGGGACAGAATAAGTGTACGTGCGTTTGGGAAGCGCGAGGGGGAGAATGATGTCGGCGTGAGAAGGGATCATTATCCAAAAAGGATTTCCGTGAGTTCTTCTCGCTCCACTCCAATGTGCTCAGCGATATCTGAAAGAATGGCGGATAACGTTCCAATCTTCAAAGGCACGTGTTTGGGGATAGTTATATGATGTTCGCTTGGTTCTTGGGTGGTCATTCGGATATGACTTCCTTTTTGACGCGTGATTACGTACCCGAATTTTTTGGACAACAATTTGGCAAGTTCTGCTCCAGTTAGGTTTCGAGGTGTTTTCATACCATTACCACTTCGCGTTTTACCATTTGCCAAGCAAAGGAGACAGGTGCTTCCCCTTCTTCAAAATGACATTGGATGGCTTCTTTGATATTAGCGATTAGTTCTTCCCAGGTTTCGCCTTGAGTATAAATACTATGTTTTGGAGCTTTAGCAACATAGGTGCCATCGGAATCCTGACTGACGAAAAAAAGAAGTTGGGGTTGAGTCTGGGCTTGTGCGCTCATAGCTGAAATTTTTACAAAGATAAAACGTAGTGACTGGAGTTTTTAAAAAAAATAGATGCCCTCAACTTTTGGCTTTTACCGACTTTTGCACCGAAACTGATTTTATGCATAAAATAGACGTTATCCTGGGCCTCCAATGGGGCGACGAAGGCAAAGGCAAGATTGTGGACTACCTCGCCACAGATTACGACATGGTAGCTCGCTTCCAAGGCGGCCCCAATGCCGGCCACACCCTCAAATTCGGCGGCAAAAAGTATGTGCTGCATACCGTGCCCTCGGGCATCTTCCGCGAAGACCTAAACAACCTGATAGGCAATGGCGTAGTGCTTGACCCTGTCACGTTCCGGCGCGAATTGCGCAATTTGGAGGAAAGCGGCGTGGACTTCAGTCGTCGGCTTTTTGTTTCGCGCAAGGCGCACCTCATTCTGCCCACGCACCGTTGGCTCGACGCGGCCAGCGAAGCGCACAAAGGAAAAGCCAAAATCGGCTCGACGCTCAAAGGCATCGGTCCGACTTATATGGACAAGACCGGGCGAAATGGTCTCCGCATCGGCGATGTAGAATCCCCCAACTTCCGAGAGCAATACGAAGCCTTGAAAACCAAGCACATGGAGTTGCTAAAAATTTATGCGCCGATTGATTTTGACCTCGAAACTGCCGAGCGAGAATGGTTTGAAAGCCTTGCCACACTGCGCAAATTGCCCATGGTGGACAGCGAGTATTTCGTGAACAATGCCCTTTCAGAAGGCAAAAAAATCCTTGCGGAAGGTGCGCAAGGGAGTATGCTCGATATTGATTTTGGCACCTATCCTTTTGTCACTTCGAGCAACACAGTTACTGCCGGGGTTTGTACTGGCTTGGGTGTAGCACCGCAGAAAATCGGACGTGTCATCGGCATTTCGAAGGCCTATTGCACCCGCGTAGGCAGTGGTCCTTTCCCAACCGAAGAGGACAATGAAACAGGCGAATTGCTCCGCAAAGAAGGTATGGAATTTGGCGCCACTACGGGTCGCCCACGTCGTTGTGGATGGATTGATTTACCGCAATTGAAATATACCATGCTCATCAATGGCGTGACCGAAATCTGCATGACGAAGATTGACGTGCTCAATATTTTTACGGAGATCGCCGCCGCCACGCATTACCAGTATGCTGGAAAAACGACAGACCAACTTCCGTTCGACCTTTGCCAAATTGATGTAGCCCCCCTACTCAAAAAATACAAAGGCTGGAATTCCTCGCTAGACGATATACGCACTTTTGAGAACCTGCCTTCAGAAGCCCGCGCTTACCTCGAAGACGTGGAACAAATGCTCGGAGTTCCGATCAAAATGATTTCAACGGGGCCGGAGCGGGAAAAACTTATTGTTCGGTGATTGGTGATTGGTGATTGGTGACTGGTGACTGGTGGATTGGTGATTGGTGATTGGTGATTGGTGGATTGGTGACTGGTGACTGGTGACTGGTGGATTGGTGACTGGTGGATTGGTGATTGGTGGATTGGTAGGGAGTGTTCAGAAATCTGTGTTTGGAGGTTTAATCTTCAAATTTATATGCGTCTGCCCTGCCCCTGAAGGGGAGTTTATTCCGCCGAACGCATAACTTATTGATTAGCAAATAATTATCGATCTATTCGAATAAAATCCCCTTCAGGGCAATGTCATTGACTTAAGACCCTGAAAGGGTCAAACATGACTAGCCCCGAATGAAATTCGGGGAGGGCGTGTGTGTAACAACCCCGAATGGGGTTGAATGTGCGTTTAGAATATATTCAACCCCATTCGGGGTTGTTACCATTGCTTATATTTCCCCCGATTGCATCGGAGGCTATTCATGTTTGACCCTTTCAGGGTCTTAAGTCAACGACATTGGCCTGAAGGGGATGTAACCGGCAGTTGACACAGATTTCTGAACACGCTCGTGGACTACCTGCTCAAGCCCGTCAATCCTGACGAACTCCGCAAAGCCGTGGACAAAGTCGCCGAAAAACAACGGGTTGAAAAAACACAACTGGAGCTGCTGCGCCAGCAACTCTATGCACCCGATGCCAAACGCTTCGACAAAATCGCCTTGCCTTATGCGCACGGCTACACTTTTGTCGAGCTCGCCGACGTGATGTACTGTGAATCGGACAGCAGTTACACCAAATTTTTTCTGCTTACGGGCGAAATGTACCTGATTACCATGACCTTAGGCGACGTGGAAGAAATGCTTTCGGGAAGTGATTTTTTCCGGATCCACAAACAGTTTTTGGTCAATATGCGCCATATCCGCAGTTACATACGCGGCGATGGAGGCTACGTGGTGATGCCCAATAAGGTGAGTGTGCCCGTTTCGCGCATAAAAAAGGAGGAGTTCACGGAGCGGTTCACACGGTTTTAGGGATGAGGTATGCCTATGTGTTTCATCGAAACTACCTCCCCGTTCGAGGATGAAAAATATAAATAGAGACAAAATGTTTGTAAAGTTCGTCCATCGGTTCTAACTTTGACTTCTGTCACCAATTTCTAAATATTTTACTATCCCAATATCCAAATCGCAAGATGGACAGCCTCCAACATCAAATCGCGCTCATGCTCGTGCCGCAGATTGGCGCAGTAACCGCCAAAACCCTGGTCAGTTATTGTGGCAGTGCCGAAGCCGTGTTCCGAGCCAGCAAAAGAGAATTGTATAAAATACCCGGCATTGGTGCTACCGTTGTTGATTCACTGTCGGTTGCAGTCGAACCACTCACCAAGGCCGAGCGCGAAATTGCGTTCATGGAACAGCACGATGTACAGGCCGTGTTTTATACGGATCCAGCTTACCCCGCCCGCTTGCGCCAATGCCAGGACAGTCCTGCAATGTTCTTTTTTAAAGGCAGTTCTATTTCAATTTTTGACACGCCACGGATAGTCGCTATTGTCGGCACACGCCAGCCCAGCGATCACGGCAAAGCCTTGTGTGAAGAGATTGTTGAAGGGCTTAGAGACTACAATGTATTGATTGTAAGCGGTTTGGCATTTGGGATAGACGTGACAGCACATCGAAAAGCTTCTTCTGTTGGTATTGCGAATGTGGGCGTTTTAGGGCATGGTCTAGGCAGTATTTACCCCAGTCAGCACCGCAGTGTGGCCCAGCGGATGATTGAAAACGGCGGATTAGTCAGCGAATATGCCCACGATGCTAAACCAGACCGCGAGCATTTCCCAATGCGGAACCGTATCATTTCCGGCCTTTCCGATGTGGTGCTTGTGGTGGAAACGGCCAATAGCGGGGGCTCCATGATAACGGTGCAATGCGCCGAACGCCATGGCCGTGAAGTTTTCGCCGTCCCTGGCCGGCCACACGATGCGAAAAGTGTAGGCTGCAATTATTTGATCAAAAATGAACGCGCCAAACTTGCCGAATCTGCCGCGGATATTGCCGAGCGGATGCAATGGGGCGAACCAGGAAATCCCAAACAAACGCAGGCACAACTATTTCTAGACCTTTCTCAGGATGAGACGAAACTGGTCAGCATTATCCGCGACAAACCTGAAATCCCGATTGACCAACTGACTTTGGCTGCTCAATTTAGACCCGGAGTACTTGCGTCACACATTCTTAACCTCGAATTCAAGGGAATTATCCGAACCTTGCCAGGAAAAAGGTATATTGTATCTGCGTAGTGCGAAATTCATTTCGTTAAGTACCGATGAAATAACAAATACATTTTTTTGCAATGATAGAAATGATGGTAAAACGATGTAACACGCAAGCCCTATTAGTGCTCTTTCCGGCCTTAATTGTCGTATTTTCAGCAGGATGTTCTGACAAAATTGTTGGCAATGATGCTAATAGAAACAAACCTCGTAATTTTGAAAAGAACACGACGGAAGTCCCCAAAAACATCATCCTGCTCATCGGAGATGGCATGGGACTTACCCAGATTACTGCCGGGATGTATGCCAATGGCAACAAACTGAACCTGGAGCGTTTTCCCATCACCGGACTGATGAAAACCCATTCGAGCAGCCATCTCATCACGGATTCGGGTGCAGGGGCTACTGCGTTTTCCTGCGGCTGTAAAACTTATAATGGTGCTATAGGGCTTACAAAAGAGAAAAAAACTTGCGAAACGATTCTTGAACAAGCTGAAAAAAACCGACTTGCCACCGGGCTTATTGCTACGTCCAGTATTACCCATGCCACACCAGCATCGTTCATTGCTCATGTGAAAAGCAGGGCTGATATGGAGGATATTGCGGAGTTCTTTGTGCAAACAGAACTTGATTTTTTTGTAGGAGGCGGACTTGATTATTTCAATAAACGTAAGACAGATCAACGCGATCTCTACGCCGAACTCAGGTCAAAAGGATATTGGATATCAGATTTTCAAAAACAAAAACTTTCAGAGATCACACCCGATCCCAAACAGTCATTTGGGTGGTTTTCCGCCCTTGGCGAGCCGGATTCCGTAAGCGGTGGGCGTGATTACCTGCCGCTTGCCGCGCGTTTGGCAACTGAGTTTTTAAAAAAGCGCTCTGAAAAGGGCTTTTTTCTGATGCTTGAAGGTTCTCAAATTGATTGGGCTTGTCATGCTAAGGATGGTCCTCGGGCCGTGGCTGAAATGCTCGATTTCGACGCTGCCATCGGTGAGATTCTGCGCTTTGCCGAAGCCGATGGTAATACGCTTGTCATCGTTACTGCGGACCATGAAACGGGCGGAATGGCACTAGAGCAGGGGGACGGATTTGATGTGCTGGATCTTGAATTTACCACGGGACATCATACGGCCACGATGGTGCCCGTGTTTGCTTATGGTCCTGGTGCTCAGCATTTTGGCGGGATCATGGACAACACGGATATTTACTGGAAAATGGCGCATTTGTGGGGTTTTATTGAACCATCCATTTTAGAAGAACAGAAGGCCAAAGACGGAAAATCGGAACGGAATTAAGGCTAATTTGTTGATTATTCATTTTCAAGGATGTTCAAAACAAACAAAAGCCTATGAACTATCTCGCTCTATTATTCCCCCTTTTCACCCTCGGCTTTTGCAACCAGTCATCGCAGCCGGTTACTCCACCCAAGATCCAAGCCCAGGCACTGCCAGCGCCTGATTATCCTTTCGAAGGCCAAATCCTGCCCACTGAAAAAATGCACGGACTCACCTTCGTTGCACCGCCTGAGCCTTTTCCAGTGAACCCAATGCCGCATGTTAAGGAAGTGGGAGCAACCTGGATTTCTGTAGTCCCCTACGCGTTCACCCGACTCGATGTGCCGAATGTGCGTTTCAGCGAGCACGGCGGACAATGGTGGGGTGAGCGACCCGAGGGGGTGCGTGAAACGATCCGAGCAGCCCACGAACACGGGATCAAAGTGATGCTCAAACCCCAGGTTTATATCCCAAACGGCTGGACGGGTGCGCTCGATTTCAAAACGGACGAGGACTGGGAAAAATGGGAGGCCGCTTACGAGCGCTACATTTTGCGGTTTGCAGCCTTGGCCGATTCGTCGGGAGCCGAACTTTTTTGCTTTGGAACGGAATTCAACAATGCCATTCAAAAACGCCCGCAGTATTGGTCGGGGCTTATCAAGAAAATCAAGTCAGTCTATCGCGGCAAACTCACCTATTCCTCCAACTGGGACGACTGGGCGCGCGTGCCATTTTGGAGTGAACTGGACTACATTGGTTTGGGTGGTTATTTCCCACTGGTGGAGGCCGTTACACCCGAAGTGGAGCAGTTAAAAATCGCGTGGAAGCCCATTCACCAGCGTTTGAAAATGCTCAGTAAAGAAAAAGGGAAGCCGATTTTGTTCACCGAATTCGGCTACTTGAGCGTGGATGGATGCGGCTGGCGCAACTGGGAACTGGAGCGTGGCATAGAAGAACGCAACATCAACGAGCAAGCTCAAGCCAATTGCCTGGAAGCGCTTTTTGCCACCTTCCAGCCCGAAGATTGGTGGGCAGGAGGCTTTCTCTGGAAGTGGTTCCCGAACATGCGCGGCCACGAAGGATACCCGGAACGCGACTATACGCCGCAGGGAAAATTGGGGGAGAATGTGTTGAAGAAATGGTATAAGTAGGTGTTTATGAGTTATGAGTTAGGAGTTATGAGTTATGAGTTATGAGTTAGGAGTTATGAGTTATGAGTTATTGCCGAGCGCAATCATAACTCATAACTCCTAACTCATAACTCTTAACTATTTTCTACTCGCGTCTTGCTTTGCAAACACCTTTTTAAGCAGCTCGGAAGTCCGAGAGCCTTTGTTACGGCGGATATTTTTTTCCTCTACTTCAATTTTGGCAAACAAGCCTTTGAGCGCTTCTTTGGTCACATAATCGTCGAAATCATTGTTGACTTTGGTGACGAGCGGGATTTTGTTGTAGGTATCCGCGGCCTTTTTCCAGAGGCTGTTCGCGCCAATTTTGTCGAGCGAAGCCACGATTTTCGGATTGAATTTTTCGTAAAGCTGGGAATTGGTAGTACGGTTGAGGTACTGCGTGGCGGCATTGTCGCTACCGAGCAGGATGT
>JBBQSW010000025.1:0-16307 GCA_038213575.1 Chitinophagales bacterium
GTCTTGAAAAACAAAGGGTTAAGTATCGTTACACGTCTAAACCTCGTCCAAAATACAGGCATTGGAGAAGTCGGGGCCACTCATACGAAGCATACAGACAAGAAGGCCAATATTCGTGCTTCAAGCCTAGCTTTCCCACTCGTACACCCCGCCCTAATCGAAAGACCTATTGGTTTGGACCAGAAAATATTTTACAGTTCTCAGAAAAGTCGGCTTCGGCTTACCTTGTGGTTTCTGTTGCAGAAATTTGGATTGCGATGAACTACATTATTTACGACCTGGAAGCCACCTGTTGGGAAACACCACCCATTGGCTACGTACAGGAGACCATTGAAATCGGGGCTTATCGTATCAATGAATATGGCGAAGTGCGCGGCAAATTCAACCGCTTTGTAAAGCCTTCCCTTCACCCAAACCTTTCACCGTTTTGCCGCCAACTCACGTCAATAGAACAAATTGACGTAACCCGGGCCAAGTATTTCCCCGATGTGATCCAGGAATTTCAAGACTGGGCACGCATTGAAGAGGAGGACTATGTGCTGTGCTCATGGGGCAATTTCGACCGCAAAATGTTCGCCGCTGACTGCCGCCTTCATCGCCTCGATGACACATGGACGGAACACCACGCCAACCTCAAAGAACAGTACCGCATCATGAAACGGATGAAAACGGGCATTGGCCTGCGCAAAGCTGTTGAGAAAGAGGACTTTATTTTTACCGGACAGCAGCACCGTGGTATTTCAGATGCCGAAAATCTGGTTAAACTGTTTTTGAAGTATTTGGGAAGCTGGAATGTGTGATTCAATTCTTTTGGCTAAACAGACTATAAAGGTCATTTAACAACCATTTCTAACGGTCAATGGGCTTACCGCCGTTCGATAAAATCTGCTTACTTTTGTGCCGTTTTTTAGCCTTCACCTTTATGCGATATGAAATTCGCGCCACCACACGATTACAAATAAAATCAAGTTATGGGAAATGCAGCAGAACGTCTTGAAAATCTGCAACTTATACGCCAAAGCGCACGGGATTTTGCCGAAGCCCACATCCGCGCTTATGTTATGGAATGGGACGAAAGTCAGCACTTCCCGATGGATATGTTTCACCGCATGGGCGAACACGGGTTCTTGGGCGTACTGGTGCCTGAGGCTTACGGCGGTGCAGGACTCGGTTATCAGGAGTACATCACCGTTATTGAAGAAATTGCCAAGGTATGCGGCTCGATCGGCTTGAGCGTGGCAGCGCATAATTCGCTTTGCACGAATCACATCCTGTTGTTTGGAAACGAGGAACAAAAAAGCAAATACCTTCCATTACTCGCTTCCGGCAAATGGATCGGCGCATGGGGGCTCACCGAACCCAACACCGGCTCGGATGCCATGCGCATGCAGTGTACTGCCGTCCAAGATGGCGACCATTGGGTGTTGAACGGCACCAAATCCTGGATTACCCACGGCAAGAGCGGACATGTGGCCGTGGTAATTGCGCGTACGGGCGAACTGCTCGACAGCCGGGGCATGACGGCTTTTGTGGTAGAACGTGGAACGCCCGGTTTCAGCGCCGGAAAAAAGGAGAACAAACTCGGAATGCGTGCCAGCGAGACCGCTGAGATGATTTTTGACAATTGCCGAATTCACCAAAGTCAAGTGCTGGGTGTTGTTGGCGAAGGCTTTATACAGTCCATGAAAATTCTGGATGGTGGGCGAATCAGCATTGCATCGCTCGCTTTGGGGATCGCTAAAGGCGCCTACGAAGCTTCGGTGAAATATTCGAAAGAACGTCACCAGTTTGGTCAGCCCATTGCACAATTTCAGGGAATTTCGTTCAAACTGGCCGACATGGCCACCAAAATCGAAGCAGCTGAACTGCTTACCCGCCACGCAGGAGCGCTGAAAGACGAAGGGAAAAAACACACCAAAGAGGCTGCGATGGCCAAATATTATGCCTCGGAAATTTCCGTGCAAGTCAGCACAGATGCCGTACAAGTATTTGGCGGTTACGGATACACCAAAGATTTTCCTGTTGAGAAGTTTTACCGCGACTCCAAACTTTGCACGATTGGAGAAGGAACTTCTGAAGTGCAGAAGTTGGTGATTGCACGAGAAGCCTTGAAGGGCTAATGGCGCGTTTACCGAATCATTGGGCAGCCTATTTCACAATCATCACCGGTCCTTCTCCAGGGTGAATGGGAGTGAGTTTGTTGGTAGCAGGGTGAATCCACAAATCCATTTCTTCGAGTGGGATAACGCCCAAAAGCGGGTCGTTGTCATCTGGCATTACGATTGCATTCGTAGTAGAAAGCCGGTCTTCGTACCAGATATCAATCGGTCCGGCTAAGGGGAGCACCATTTTCAGGCCATCAGCCATTTGGCTTAACCGTTCTCCAATGATGTCAAGACCAAGTGCTTCACGGATTTCTTCGTTGATGACAATGGTCATCGCACCAGTGTCCACGAGACAGTTTATTTCGATGCTCCTGATTTCATCTTCGCCTATTATTTTGCGGCGGCTTAGCAGTACATCGCCTGAATTTTTAAGGGTAATGTTGACGTGTGTAAGTCCCATGATTTTTTAGATTTACATCAAAGATAACCTGTCATCGCTGCAATTCCAATACCAAGGGCGAATTTTGGGGAATCTCCAACTTTGTTAAGTCCATCAATATTTCCCCAGTCAGCACATTTTGGGCTTTTGTAAAACCAGTCATCCTTTCGGCGAAACGCCCGGTCCCCAGGGTTTTGTTTTGATTCGAAAAGTTCAACACCACCATTACGGTCTTCAAATCGTCGTACCTGAAATACACATACAATCCGCGTTCTGGCTCTCGGTCTATGGTAGCGAATTGCATGAGTTTGCCCGTTTGTAAGGCAGGCGTATTATTTCGGTAGCGAAGGAGGGTTCTCGTAAAGTTGAAAGCCTCGTTTTCCTCTGCGTTACGGCCTGCTTCGGTGAATTTATTGGCCGGATCGCCCAGCCACCCACCAGGAAAATCTTTCCGAAATGAGCCCCAGCTTGTCGAACCATCCCCCGTACTTAGGACTTCAGTGGCATAATAGATTTGCGGAATACCGCGCGTAGTGAGCAGGAAGGCCAAACCGGTTTTGTACTTGTCGAGGCTTTGGCCAACCTGTGAGTAAAACCGCTTCATGTCGTGGTTGTCGAGCATGATCTGGTTTTTATATGGGTCTTTATAAAAATAGTCCTGCGCCAAGACATAGTAAATCTTTGACGCACCTTCTGTCCAGGTGGTTTCTTTCGTGAGTGCATCCTGTATGGCGAAACAGAGTTGAAAATCAACCACGCCCGGCAAATTGGAGTCAAAGTTCCCACGCACCATCGGCTGGTCGTCGGCAAAAAAGCCCTGGACTGGCACGGCATTTTCCCAAATCTCGCCAAACATGGAGAGATTTGGGTACTCTCCCCGCAAAGCCTGGCACCATTTGCTGCAAAACGCCTGGTCGGAATAAGTGTAGGTATCAATGCGAAAATCGTCAATTCCGGCATATTCCACCCACCAGATGGCTTGCTGAATTAAATAATTGGCCACGTGAGGGTTGCGTTGGTTCAGATCGGGCATTCGTTTATCGAACCAGCCATCATTGAATTGTTTTTTATCATATTCCGAAGCATAAGGATCAACGAGTGTTGGGGCACGGAAGGAGGTATTGGTGTAGGCGGGCCATTGGTTCACCCAATCCAGAGTGGGCAAGTCTTTCATCCACCAGTGGTTGTCGCCGATGTGGTTGAGCACGATGTCGCGGACTACTTTCATGCCCCGTTTGTGGCATGCTTCAACTAGATCGCGCAAGTCGGCATTGGTACCAAAGCGTCGGTCTACCCGATAATGATCCGTGACCGCGTACCCATGGTACGAAGCATCAATTTGGTCGTTTTCAAGTTCTGGATTGAGCCATATTGTACTGATTCCTAAATCCTGAATGTAATCAAGATGGTCCTTGATGCCCTTCAAATCCCCACCGTGTCGCCCTTCTTCTTTATCGCGTTGGAGTACTTGCAGCATGCCCGGCACATTATCGTTGGAAGGGTCGCCATTGGCAAAGCGGTCCGGGAAGATGAGGTAAATAACATCTTTTGGGCTTACCCCTTGCGCTTTCGGGGCCGCATTGCGCGATCGAATGGGGAATTCGTGGGTGAAGGTGCTTTTGCCTTTTGAAAACACAAACTCGACTTTTTGTGCGGGTGCTTTTGGTTTTATTTCCAGGGTGATGAAGAGATAATTGGGGCTGTCTCCTTTTTCTACTTTGAGAATTTTCAAACCCTTTGCCTGCTCCAGGCGTACTTCGTATGCTGCTAACCCGGGCTTTTGGAACAGGATTTCAACTTGGTTCCACTTCATGCCCGTCCACCAATTGGCTGGCTCAACCCGCAGGTTTTCATTCAAAACGGAAACAATGCGCGGTTGCAGCGGCGTTTTGTGCGGATTGCCCACGAAATCCTTACAACTGAAAAGAAAAAAGCTGAGTGCCAGTAGAAAGAGACGCATAGCAGAACTTATTTGAAATGAAAAACCGTCCTACGACCAAGCCGTAGGACGGGTAAGATTCAAAGAGCACCGATCACTTTTTGATTAGCCCGATGAGAAACAAAAGCAGCAAGGCCCCAATGACCGAAGTGGCAATGACGCCCAATAAGCCACCACCCATATCAGCATGAAGCACGGAGCGGAATAGCCATCCGCCTACGAATGCTCCGAGGATGCCGACAATAATGTTGCCAATTAGTCCAAAGCCGTAGCCACGGCGGATCTGACCAGCCAACCAGCCTGAAACTGCACCGATCAAGAGCGTGAAGATCAAGTCGTTAGTACTCATAATATAGAAAAAGTTTAGGTAAAAAATCAAATTTGTGGGCGGCCTACTACCCTACCCCCAATCCATGCGCCGACAAAATAAATCAACGACGATACAATTGAAAACCACATGGGGTGCGGGATAGCAATTAAATTCATCAACCCCGCCACAAAAAGGCCAAAACCAACAATGAGGGCTGGCCGGTAATGGGACTTAACTGCCACACGGTTTGCAACCCAACCGCCCACTGCCGAACCGAGAAAATAAGCAAGCAGTAATATGGCAAATGCCGACATAGGCAGTGTTGCAATCCATTCGCCCAGTTTGGCAGGGTCGTTTATGTTCATGCCCGCCGGTGGCGCGTGTGGTGAAATCATTTCGACGAGGGTAATTACAATACCACCAGCCAGAATTCCCAGAAGTACGGCAACAAGGGCTCTGAATTTTGGATTCATAAATTGATTGATTCGATTGGTATGATTGATTCGATTTGTTCGATTGAAATGGCGGGCACGTTTTACCCTTGGATCCTATTCACCACATCGTCCTTATCTTCCACAAATTGCACTGCAATAGCAGCCAATAAGAAGAAAACGCCGCCCATCACAATGGCCCAAATGGCATTGTTGTCATACAAGTACTTGACTATAGGACGATTGACTATGCCGCTCACAATTTGAGGTATGGTAATGAAAAAATTGAAGATGCCCATGTAAACCCCCATTTTGTGGGCCGGAAGGGATCCTGCCAACATGGCGTAAGGCATAGCCAGAATACTAGCCCAGGCAATACCCACACCGACCATGGAGAAAATCAGGAAATTGGGAGAGCTTGCGAAATAGATGGAAATAAGGCCCAATCCGCCGCAAACCAATGCCACAGCGTGGGTGTTTTTTCGGCCAATTCGCGCAGCGATATAGGGGAGGCAAAGGGCAAAAACAGCAGAAACACCATTGTAGACTCCGAAGATAATACCCGTCCAGTTGCCCGCATCGCTAAATGCCTGCGAACTGTTGTCATCAATAGCACAACCGTAAATGTGGTGGGCAATGGCGGGAGCAGTGAATACCCACATCGAAAACAGCGCAAACCAAGAAAAAAACTGCACCCATCCGAGTTGGCGCATTGCCTTGGGCATATTCGCTATATCTTCGAGAACAGAGGCTAGCCCCTTTTTCTTTGACGTGTTTAGGGGTTCACCACCGAACCGGGCTTGCTCCTCGGGAGTGTATTCCTTGGTCGTAAAAACAGTCCAAAGAATGGCTGCGAGTAAAAGTATGCCGCCGATATAGAAGGACCATTTCACATTGTCCGGCACAATACCTTCAGCAGCAGTATCAAGTACTCCCACTTTTTTTGCCAAAAACCACGGCAGCCAGGATCCGATGACCGCCCCAATCCCTATGAGCGCTGTTTGGGCCGAAAACCCTAAAGTACGTTGTTGGGAAGGCAACTTATCCGCAACCAAAGCCCGAAAAGGCTCCATGGCCACATTGAAGGCGGCATCCATAATCATCAACATCCCAGCACCCATGAGCACAAGCGGCAGTGCTGCGGCAAATATGCCGGCATTGGGCATCAACATCATTCCAAAACAAGCAGCGATGGCACCTGCCAAAAAGTAAGGCTTTCTTCGTCCCCAACGATTCCAAGTGTGATCCGAATAATATCCGATAATGGGCTGAACAATCATGCCAATAATTGGAGCTACAAGCCAGAAATTGGGAAGTTCATGTACATCTGCCCCGTAACGTTGGAGCATGGTACTGGCATTGCCGTTTTGGAGAGCGAAACCTGCCTGTATGCCCAGGAAGCCAACGCTCATATTCCAAATACTGCGCGTAGAGAGCAGCGGTTTGGTGTCCGAAATATTTGAGGGGGGAGTAGAAACAGCCATATTGTTTTGTTCGTGATGCAGGTGGCAAAGGTTGAAAAAAACATGAACTGAACAAGCATTCCCCAAAATAAAAAACCCGCCACTTTACAGCAGCGGGTTAAAATCCATCCTTTATAAAACCTTCTTGCTTTACAAAACAGGGGGTTAAATGAGGTGAGGGTGCTCGTAAAAGTCCACCATGCCCGTCTCAATATCATACATCCCACCTACGATGGCGATTTCGTGGGACTCCACCATTTCGCGGATAATATCACTCCTTTGCGCTACCTCATCCATCACATAATGTACATTATTGGCCGCCACCGCATTCGGGTAGGCGTACACGGTTCCATTGGTATAGGGCGTACGGTCCATGGCGGGCTTAATTTTGTTGAGCAGTCCCGTGAGGTTGCCCATTTCAACATGGTCGCAAGCGCCTTTGATGGCACCGCACTTGGAGTGACCGAGTACCACAATAATTTTTGCACCCGCCACTTTGCAAGCAAATTCCATCGAGCCAAGTATGTCCTCGTTCAAAATATTACCTGCAATCCGAATACTGAAAATATCTCCAAGGCCTTGGTCAAAAACCAACTCCGTACTGGTTCGGGAGTCAATACAGCTCAGTATTACCGCAAAAGGGTGCTGCCCTTCCATGGTTTCATTCACCTGCTGGAGCAGATTTCGGTTGAACTTTAGGTTGCTAACAAAACGGCTGTTTCCCTCTCGTAACAATTGGAGTGCCTGGGTAGGACTTATTTTGTCTTGTAGTTCTTTTGTGAGTGTGCGCATAAGCTTAATCATTAAATTTTGTTGAAAAGTGGGTCTTTTGGGAAAGAGCAAATTAAATTATGAAGAAAATAACCGATTATGAGGACCTGAACGCTACCTCGTGATAGCCTTTCTCATTCGGCCCCAGGAACAATCTTGCGTAAATGCGGAACACGACCAAACCATCCAGAATCAGGCTCAATGCGGTGAAACCAAGCAATAAAAATTGGTGCTCATCAATCTTCCCCAGCAGCAAGTCTTCTCCAATAAAAGTGGGTGTAATCGGGAAGCCCGACAGACTCAATGCCGCCAGCATAAATACAAACGTTAAACGCGGATAGTAAAACGAATGCCCGTGATACCGATCCAATTTGATGGACTCGCCTGCATTTACCAAATATCGAAGGCACCAAAACCCAATGATGCCCGAAACCACAATACCGCTCAGGAATAGCAGTATTTGTGCGTGTTCAAATTCTTCATGCAGACCAATGGACAAGGCTGAAAACAATTGATTCATAATGACCAGCGACCATCCCAACTGCGCATTCCCCCGCGCCGTAAATGCCTTTAAAGCCAAGAGTATCCCAATGACTGCCATCGCCGAGGGCAGATATTCCAGCGCAGATGTAGGCAGCAGTTCCCGATTGTAGACAAAGTAAAAACCGACCAAAAACAATGGCACAAACAACAAGGTAACTGCGCGAACAGGAATGAAACTCAGCAAGCCACCCAACTGCTTCAGTGGATTCCATAAAAATCGGTACATAAAGTTGTCCAAATTCCATTCTTTTATGCTAAGCATATAGACCGTCAACCGCAATTTTCCCCATAAACTGTTGGTTATGTTGTGCTGTGGCTGAATGAAATTGAAAAACTGATCGTGAATCATATAGCTCAATACCGACGGCGACACCAGCAATTGATAGCTTCGCAAGAAGGCGTTGCCCGCAAAATGAATCAGAGCGAGCGTATGCCAGCCCAGAGCTACCTCTATAAACATCAACCCTATTTGAGCGATAGAAGAGTAGGCGATCTGGGTTTTGACGGAGGATTGTACCCGCGCTGTAAGGGTGGCCATTAAACTTGTAATCATCCCAATCGCAATGACAATCCCCCTGAACACTTCACTGCTCTCCCAAATTGGGAACGTGCGCAGCAGCAGAAAAACACCGATGTGTACCGAAAGTGAACCATAAAAAATGGCGCTTGAAGTGGTCGGGCCTTCCATTGCTCGTGGCAACCAGGAAGAAAATGGAAATTGGGCCGACTTTACGACTGCCGCAAGCAAGAATATGCTCGAAATCAGGATCGGATAAATCGGCTCCGACATTAAATGCTCACTGATAATGGATGGGTTCAGCAATTCAGCAAACGTGATGTTCCTTTCAAAAGCATGGTGACAAAGCCAGATCCCCAACAACAATGCCGCATCGGCTACCCGATAAAGGGAAACCACTTTCAAGGCATTTTTCACCGGCAAATAGCGGTCGCGATAAAACGCAATCAAGAAAAAAGAAGTGACCCCAAGAATTTCCCAACCGATAAAAAGAGTCTCAAAGTTTCCAGAAAACAGCACAACACTCAACCCCAAGTAAAAAAACAGCACATTGTTGAAAAAGCGTTTGAAGCCTTTTTCGCGGTGCATGTAGGAGCGACTAAAAATCATCACCAAAAATGTTAACACGGAGGCCACCAGTCCATAGACTGCGGTAATGCCATCGAAGTAGAAATCAATCGAAAAGTCCGAGTCATGGGTTTTGTACAGCGTTAAACCATCATAAAAAACAGTAGGCCGATTCTCAAGCAACCAGAACACAGACAACACCAAAAGCCCTAGCATGTGCAAGGCCACTGTCGTAATGGAAACCCCGAAAATAATCTTCTCCTTCCTGTTCGGGAACAGTGCGCTGAGCACCAGACCCACTAAGGGAAGCAGCATGAAATAGGGCAAATATTGGTTCATTACTTTTATTTTTAGAAACTACCAATTGCACTAATTAACCCGAATAAATACCTCAATTGGTGTAAATTAGTGCAATGTGTGGCTAAGATTTTCAATCTTTAATCAAGTGAACCGACAAGTGTTCCTGCGTAGCATCCACGATGAAATTGGTTTCCATTTCTTTCGCTGTTCGGATCAAATGCTGCATATCCTCCGCCGATTTCACATGCTTGGTCAGTGGTTCATACAAAACGAATGCACCCTGCTTGAAATAGAAAAACTGATCCGTGTCAGGCTGAATTGCCACCAGGTGTACCCACTCGTTGATAAACCATTCATACACTTCAGGTTGTGCCTGAATGGTTTTCAATACGACCTCAGGAAAATGTTCCACCAAAATCACCAGGCGCACTGGATCGTGTACTTCGATCATCTGCAAGGGCAGTCCAGGACGCAAATCGCCATCGCTGCTGTTGGCCACCCCGATCAGGCCCATCACGTTGTGCGGAAGTTTAGTGCCCGCCCCAAGTTTGTAATTGTCCAGCCGTGAAAAATAATACTCCAGATTGATACCCCCACAAACAATGGGCAAGGGCCGGATCACCCCCAACAAAAGTTTTCCTTCGGGATCTGTGCGGTAATCATAAGAATTCATGAAAGCACGGCGATCCAAAAACAGCCCTTTGGTCCGACTGCGATGGCCGACAAAACAAAGCGCATTGGTTCCGTGCCCTAGTTCCGGTCGCGGCTCAAACAAGGAGACCGAGCGAAGACGAATGGCTTCTCTTACATGACTCAAATCAGCTTGCGTGTTGATAGATGCAAAACGGCGAGAGCGTTCGTGTGCGTTCAAATCCAGTGCCCGCTCAAAAGTGGCCGTATTTTTTTTGTGCGCAATCGCATTCTTTTCCGACAAGATAGACTCGTCAAAAAAAGCAATTTCATCGGCAGCCGTATCATGTAATGCCCCTAGAAACTGGGTGTTGTCAGGAATTGCCAATCCCCTCAGATTCAACAGGTTTCTCACTTTTTCATGGTTGGCCATGATGGCAAACACCCGTGCATTTACAGAACCTGGCCGACCGCTGCAAGCACCACAATCATGCGCCCCGTGGTGCGGATTATTGGCACTGCTCGAACCATGTGCCATCACATAAACCAGTGGAGCGAAATCTTCGACCATCCCAATACCGCGCAAAAGCCCTTCTACACGATTCGTCATTTCTTCCACCGTAAACCCAATTTGCAGCCCGTTTTCGTTGTCTTCCAAGCTTTTGTTCTCGACCGTTAATTGTCCGTCCACATTCATGTGCGCAAAAGCATTTGAAATGGCCGGACTCATTTTGGGCCGGAAGAGGTTGAGGAATATTTTTGCTGCCGCCAACACGCCGAGTGAGAGCGAGGCAAAAAAACCAAGCAACAGAGTATGTGTTTTTTTGGTGTACAACAGTTCGTGCTTCAGGTGACTGTTGGCGCCAAATTCTTTGATTAGGTACTTCGGCGTGACCGGGGCTGGACAGAGTTTTTCGTAGAACTTGCCGTTCTCGGGCTGGAAATAAAACTCGACCCCAAAGAAGCCCGGGCTTCCCAGCGTCTCACAATCCTTATCCATGGCTTCTAAATGCCGGCGTAAGGAATCTTCTCGTTCGTCAATACAGAAGATGGCTTGAAAATTTTTGTGCGTTCTTTCAGGCTCCAGACGGCTGTTTTTCAATTGCTGCAAACCAGCCAAAACTTCATCGTAATAACTCCATTCAAATGCATCCTGCCAAATGCTGTATACTTCATGCAATTCTGTAGCCTTCACATCGGCAAACAAATCAACCGACTTGGTTTTCACCTTTTGACACAGTGGTTTCCAGCCGCTGCCCAGTTCCGCTTCCAAACCATCTATTTCCAGCAACAATTCCAATAATATCAGATCTCGCAATTCGATCTTTTTGGGGTAAAGAATCGCGTCTGGATGTGCTTCCAGTGCTGCCGCCATGCCCGACCATCCTCGGTGGCTGAACTGTTGGTCGAAGAGGTATTGCTCATAAAAATCTTCATCGCCCACCAGGATGTTCAACAGATTTGAAATTGTACAGTCTTTTTCTTCAAAAAGCAGTTTTTTGACCCGTTTGGTTTTGAAAAAACTGCTAAAACTGTTGCTTTCCAGTGCTCGAATGGCTTTTATCAATCCTTGGTCTTCAAAAGGAAAATGCCATAAAGCAATGCCCTGATCCATATAGCTGCCCAGAATTCGAAACAAAAGCGGCTGCACCAGGTTATCCAAATCAATATGATACGCACCTTTCCAATGGGCCCTCAACCGACCAATTCTAGGCCGGACTGTTTCATCGTATTCTTTCAAAAGCACCCATTGTTTCCAGGTAGAAACCGACGACGCCCCTTTTCGATCTGCAATGACCTTATCCAAAATATCTTCCCGAATACGCCCGATCTGATACAACCCGCGGTATTCATCTAGGTTGAAAGTGACCTTGTAGCCAAAAATTTTAGATGCCTTAAAAATGGCATCATAGAATTTCATGGACTGAAAAGCGTGTAGGGAATTGTGGTGTATAAAGTCTTTCAGCGGGGTTTGAGTTGGCAACATCTGCTTCAATTCGTGCAACACATCTGCTTCGTCAAATCGAACGTGTTTCGACTGACGGGCTGGTGCTTCCAATAAATCCTGCTGCATTGTCATAAGGCGCCGTGTTGAAAAAATTAGTTATTGGAAGTTTCCTTAATTGGGCTGCGATAGGTCTCAGATGGAGCTTCAGTATCGGGATTTGAATGAACAAAGTCAGCCTCCCAGAAATTATAGCGCTCGTGAAATCCCTTAAGCGTTACTCGAATGTTTTTCAGTTCTGCCTTTTCTTTGGCAAATTCACCGATGCTTTCCAGCACATCAAAATCTATATAGGCTGTATCCGTAGCGTCAATCACCACCTTTGAATTTTCAGGCAGGTTTTCAAGGGTCATTTTAATGGCCGCTTTATTGAGGAAAGAAACCTCCTGCGATAATTTGATCGTGATGATATCTCCTTCATGGTATTCCTTTTTTTGAAAATAATAGGCATTCCTCATATTGCCGCGTAAAATTGCGAAAGCACTGGCTACCAGGCCGATCCCTACTCCCGTCAACAAATCAGTAAATACCACCGCTAACACCGTGATAATAAAAGGCCACCATTGGTACTTCCCATTGTTCCATGAGTCTTTGAAAATGGAAATTTTGGCCAGTTTGTAACCCGTGAGTATAAGTACCGCTGCAAGCGCAGCCAGTGGGATCATGTTTAATATAGCGGGGATCAACGCCACACAAACCAACAAAAACAGGCCGTGGATTATGGTGGATGATTTCGTGCGGGCATTCGCATTTACGTTGGCAGAACTACGCACAATGACCGAAGTAATGGGCAATCCACCAATGAGTCCAGATAGCATATTGCCAACGCCTTGTGCTCTTAATTCACGATTCGGGTCGCTTGTTCGCAGGTGCGGGTCAATTTTATCCACCGCTTCCAAGCAAAGCAAGGTCTCGATAGACGCCACAATACAGATCGTGAAAGCAACGGAAATCACCTTTGGGTTTGCCCATTGGGAAAAATCAGGGAAGCTGAACTGAGCCAAAAATGCGCTTGCATCGCTTGCTACCGGAATGGTCACCAGATGTTCAGGCCGGATACCCCAAGGATCGCCCAGCGATACAAGCAATTGATTGACCAATACAGAAACGACCACTGCTACCAAAGCACCTGGGACAAACCCCACCTTGCTTTTCACCGCTGGCTTTTCCCATAGAAGCATAATTCCAATAGAAATCAAAGCTACGACGGTGGCGCCTGGGTGAATAAACTGAGTTAGGGTGTCCCAAATAGTCAGGAATGTATTGCTGCCACCTTGTTCAAAAAAGGCGAAGTCGCCTTCAGCATCTTTATCGTATCCAAGTGCGTGGGGTATCTGCTTCAAAATGATGATGATACCAATACCAGTCAACATCCCTTTGATGACGTTTGACGGGAAATAGTTGGCGATCATACCCGCCCTAGCAAAGCCCAATGCCATTTGAAAAATTCCTGCCATCACGGTCGCGAGCAGAAAAATTTCAAAACTGCCGAGTTGTTGGATGGAAACCAATACTACGGCGGTCAAACCCGCTGCGGGACCACTCACACTGGTATGAGAACCGCTCAAAAAACCGACGACCAAACCGCCGATTATACCAGCGATCATACCTGAAAATAAAGGGGCACCCGAAGCAAGGGCAATGCCTAAGCAGAGTGGAAGAGCAATGAGAAATACCACCAAGCCCGCAGGCAGATCATACTTTAGATCTGCCCAAAAGTTGTTCTTTTGCATGCAATACGAAGCTCTGAAAGATGAATCAATCACGCCGGAACGTGAAAGGGCAAGCCCGCAGATGCAGGCTAGTAAACTATCAAGTAAAATCAGACCTCGTTGGGAGGGGGAGAAAAAATGGGGCGGTGAGCACTGTCGGGGATTTCTTCAGAATCGGCAATCAGACTGCCTGCAGGAGACAAATATTCAACGCTCAGAATATCGAGCAGGTGGGCACCGTCATTGAATACCAAATTGTCATCACTACTTACTTTAACATCTTTGCTGTCATTTTCGCCTTTAGATTGACACAACTCAATAATCTGCGTTTGTATCATAAAAAAGGGCACTGCATGCTCGAAGAGCAGACAGGACAAAAGAAGATACACGGCGATATTGGAGATCCGATTGCGCATAAATAAACAAAGTGCAAAGTAAACACAAACCCTCCAAAAACTGTTCATGTTTCTCGAAATTTATTTTGATATTTTACCCCGTCCAAGCTATTTCAATTCGATTTACATCCTTCACCTTTTTATATAGTTGACAATTGAAAGCACTGATAATCAAACAATTAAACGGGAATTTGGAACTTACTGAAGTTCCTGCACCCAATCCTTCAAAAAATGAAGTGGTCATTCGTATCCGGGCAGCAGCGCTCAACCACCGCGACTTATTCATCACGCAAGGGCAATACGCAGGCATCCAATTGCCCGTCATCTTGGGCTCTGATGGGGCCGGCGAATTGGACTCTTCCTTCGCATCTTCCTTCGCTAAGGCTACGGCAGATAAAAAGGCTACGGCAGATAAAAAGGTAATAATCTACCCGGCCCTTGAATGGGGCGACAACCCAAATTTTCAAAGCAAAAACTTTCGGGTGCTTGGAATGCCCGAAGACGGCACCTTCGCGGAGCAAATTTGCATTCCCCGGGCGAATATCTTTCCGATGCCTGCACATCTGAGTTGGGAACAAGCCGCAGCACTCCCCTTGGCTGGTTTAACCGCGTGGCGCACCCTTTTCAGTCGCTGTCAAATGAAAAAAGGGGAACGGGTTCTCATTACGGGTATTGGTGGAGGCGTAGCACTCACAGCCTTGCAACTCGCCGTGGCTGCTGGCGCGGAGGTTTTTGTCACTTCAGGCTCCGACGAAAAAATTGAACGGGCGGTAGCACTCGGCGCAAAGGGAGGTGCGAACTACCGTGAAGCGGGCTGGGAAAAACAGCTCAAACAGGAGGCTGGTGGTTTTGATGTCATCATTGACTCGGCAGGAGGAGATGGGTTCGCGTTGTTCCCTTCTTTATGCAATCCAGGGGCACGGGTGGGTTTTTATGGCGGCACTTTGGGCAAGGTGAACGGGCTGAGCCTTCAGCCGCTCTTTTGGAAACAAATCAGCCTGCTCGGCAGCACGATGGGAAGCCCACAAGAATTTCGAGCGATGCTGGCCTTTGTGCAAAAGCATGAGATCGTGCCGGTGGTGGATTCGGTGTTTGCGCTTTCAGAAGGCGCTAAGGCTTTTGAAAAGATGGGGAAAGGGGACCAGTTTGGGAAGATTGTAATGAAGGTCTAAAACAAAAAAACTGCCCGGCAACGAACTCATCGCGCCGGGCAGTTTTTTATTTTATGTCAACGAAAGGATCATCCATCCTTATGGGTTGGGTTCGCACAAGCTGTTAGCTGCACGCTCACCCGATGGAATAGGCCAAATATAGGCTGTTGAAGAAGCATCAATGGCTGCAATGTTGGCTTTGCCAGGCAATGGGCTAAGCAAAAAATGGCAGCGTTCCAAGTTCCAAAAATGGCTTTGGCTAAGCAGCGAACCCAAGCCTTAAAACGGATATCCAAATGAAAAATTCCAGTTCAAATTATCCTTCCGCCAGCTGCGCTTGCCGAAATGCAAATCATCCGCTACCCAGCGTTGACCATCGGGGAGGAAAGGTTTGGATAATGGGAAGGCCAGATCAAGGCGCAATACAAAGAAGCCCAAATTTACCCGAAGCCCCACGCCCGTACCCACGGCCAGTTCCTTGTGAAAACGATTCAGCCGAAAATAGGATGGCTCGGTAGCCCCCGGGCCAGAAGTTAGCCAGATGTTGCCGGCATCCAAAAACACAGCCAGTTCGGGATAGCGCCCAAGAGGCATTCTGTATTCTAAACTACTCTCAATCAACAGATTACCCGTAAAATTACCTACATTCAACCCTTCGGAATCGGTTTCGCGGGGTACACTTCCCGGCCCCACAGTGCGCGGTGCAAAGGCCCGCACACTGGAAGCTCCACCAATCACAAAGCGGTCGAGCAAGGCAATCGTACCATTGGGACGTAGTGGTATGCCCGCTCCAACGGCCAATCGAAAAGCGAGCACGTTGCGCGCATGGGTCCTTTGATATTGGCGATAGTCAGACTCTACAAACAAGTTCAAAGGGCTTTCCAGCGGATAGTCGCTGGGCAAGTAACGGCTGCGGGTGTATCCACTGGCCTGGGCAGCAAATCGCTGCCGGAAATAAACGGTGAGTCGCCGGGCTGGTTCCAAGCGCTGATCGAAGGTAAAAGTATAGTTGGGCTTGTATTCCAAAAA
>JBBQSW010000026.1:0-16106 GCA_038213575.1 Chitinophagales bacterium
CATCCGAAGTAGGTATGATTGTTCACATTTCATCAAACCATACCCACTTCGGATGGACTCCCCTTTAGGGGTAGGGGGCGGGTAGGGGGCGGGTAGGGGGCAATCGACTCTTCTTCTGATTGGGCTTGATTAAGTTTGGAAAAAATTTCCTATTTTTGTTTACAAACCAAAACAGCCATCCAAATGTCAAAACTAATTCTTGAAAATCCAAGCATGCACCATGATGCAAAACCTGAACTCTTTAGGTTTGCACAACACCATCGAGAAAACCCAACCCAAGCAGAAGCAACACTATGGGAAGCATTAAAGAACAAGAAATTAAAAGGCTACAAGTTTCGTCGGCAGCACCCAATAGGCATATACATACTCGATTTTTATTGCCATGCCTCCAAAATGGCGATTGAAATTGATGGCGGCTACCATTTGACGAAAGAACAGGCAGAAAAAGATAGAAACAGGACCTTGGATTTGGAAAGGAGGGGCATTAGAGAACTACGGTTTACCAATGAGCAAATTATGCATGATATGGGGGAAGTTTTGGAATTGATCCTTGGGAACTTGGTAGTGGAGATTGTTCCTGGCACGCCTTCCGCCCCCTACCCCACCCCCTACCCCACCCCCTACCCCACCCCCTACCCCTAAAGGGGAGTCTATCCGAAGTGGGCATGATGGTTCGCTTTTCAAAGGACGGTATTTAAAGGTGACCAAAAATTTGTGCACGTGCCGGATCGCCCCCTACCCGCCCCCGCGATCCTGCACATGCACAAATTTTTGGACTGCCCCTTCTGCTTTATCGCCTTACCTTCACCCCTTCAAAAATCTAGGTTTTTCAAGTCCAATATTTTCAAACATGAAGTATCACGTTTTCGCGCTTCTCGCGCTTTCTGTATTTTTTCTGGCTGCCTGCCAAAACAATCCAAGTTCCTCGAACAACTCGAGCAGCTCAGCTACTCCGGTTGCCAACGATGCAAAGACCCTGAATGAACAAATCCTTACGGTGCTGGTGGAAGGGAAAAGACACTCACGTCCGTTTGATTCCCTTTTTGTGCAACACATCAATTTGGGCAGGGCCATGGGCAGTGCCTTTAGCATCCTGGGAGAGGACAATAAGGAAAAAGTCACTAAAATGCGGATGGGAATGAAGGAATTCACCGAGCCATACGAGTTGATCAATGTTTACGCCATTCAACTTGATTCGCTTTCTACCCGACTTAGCAGCGGCAGGGCCACGCTGGAAGAAGTCCAAAAAGAATTCAGCACCGTAAGAAATCAAATGCAGGAGGAGAAGGAAAAACTTTCAAAAGCCCCCAATAACCTGGAGCAATATAGAACTGAGTTCGAAGCAATTTTCACGGAGGCCAATAGAAAGGCCGCAGGTGGACAGTGATTCGTGACGGAGTTCATAAACAAAGAGACCGCTCGACTGACACCTTATAAATATAGGTGTGGCAGGGCGGTCTTTTTGTTATTAGGGCAAAGGCCCCAATTTCTAAGAATCTGTGCTATCGTATCTCTGCGCGTTGCGCTACTTTTGCGCGCTTGACACGCCCCCGTTTTAAATCGTAAAAAATATGAGCAAAAAAACGAAACCGTCTGTTTCACCCGCCGTAGCCTCGGCGAAGGAGGGTAAACCTGCCGTAGCTAAAGCTTCGGCGGGTAAACCTGCCGTAGCCTCGGCGAAGGCGGGTAAATCATCCAAACGCCTGCCCAAACTACTCCTGCTCCTGCTTTTGCTGGCCGTTGGATCTTTTGCCGCATGGAAATTCTGGCCTAAAAAGGCTACAGGTTATTTACCGGATGAATTTCACTATGCAGAGCCAACCCTGACAGCCAAAAATCCTGTGCTTCAGTTGCTCAAACCGGAAGACACGGGCATTGATTTTCAAAACCTGATTCAGGAATCCGCTGAAAACAATATCACGACCAATATCAATATCTACAATGGCGGGGGCGTAGCCATCGCCGATATCAACAACGACCATCTGCCCGACATTTACTTTGTTTGCACCAACGGAAAAAACAAACTCTATCTCAACGAAGGGAACATGAAGTTCAGGGACATCGCCGAATCAGCGGGTCTCGCCTCGGAGGATGGTTTTGAGACTGCTGTGACCGCTGCTGATGTGAACGGTGACGGTTTTCTTGATTTCTATGTGTGCCGCGGAGGCCCTAAAGAAGAGGAACTGCGCCGCAACAAACTGTTTATCAATAACGGAAACCTGACTTTTACGGAGCGTTCCAAAGAATATGGCCTTGACGACATCAGTGCCAGCTCCGGCGCAACTTTTTTTGACGGGGATGGGGATGGGGATCTTGACTGTTATGTGCTCAATTTCCTGACCGATATCACGTATGCCAGTAAAATTGACGTGATTTATGAGGGCGATGGGAAGCCTGTTCCCAATCTGATACCCAAAAAAGAACACGATACGGACCGATATTATCGGAACGATGGCCCACCCGCAGTGTTGGCAGGTGGAAAAGGCGGTTTTACCGATGTTTCAAAAGAATCGGGCATTTGGAATTTTGCCTTTGGCCTGAGCGTGTCCGTATCCGATTTCAACCGAGATGGACACCAGGATGTGTACGTTGGAAACGACTTTTTCCAACCTGATCTGCTTTATATCAATGATGGAAAGGGAAAGTTTACCAACCGCCTTGCGGATTATTTCCGGCATACTTCCCAAAGCACCATGGGCACGGATCTGAGCGATTTTGACAACGACGGTTTTGTAGACCTTGTGGCCATGGACATGCTTCCGGTCAAAAACAAACGACACAAACTGTTGCAAACGACCAATACACTCGGGCGCTACCTTTCGATGGTTCAAAACAACTATTTTGAACCCGTGACGCACAATGTGTTGCAGCACAACAACGGCAACGGGACTTTTAGCGAAATCGCCTGCATGGCAGGTGTTTTCAAAACCGATTGGTCCTGGAGTCCCCTCATGGTAGATCTGGACAATGACAGCCGCCGCGACCTCTACATTAGCAATGGATACCGCCGTGAGGTGGGCCACCGCGATTATTTCGAGTTCCTCCTTCCGGATGTCAAAAACAAGGCAAATCAGATGGGAATGGACGACTACTCGAGGATAAGAATGATTCTCGACGCCATTCCCACCTACAAACCTCGCGACTTCATTTTTCAGAACAAGGGAGACCTGGAATTTGTGGACAAGAGTGGCGATTGGGCTAGCATGGAATCTACCTGGTCTTGTGGCGCAGCTTGGAGCGATTTGGATGCAGACGGCGATTTAGACTTGATAATCAGCAACTTAGAGGATCCTGCATTCATCTATAAAAACCTAAGTCGCGAAGAAAACAAGGGCAATTATATTCAGGCCAAGCTACAGGGAAGTCCACAAAATCCATTCGCTGTGGGTGCCTCCGTCCTGATTGAGTACGGCAACGGGGAGAAACAATTCCAAGAAATAAGCCCTAACCGGGGCATTTTCTCCAGCTCGGAGCACCTCGTACACTTTGGTCTGGGGCCATTGGCGCAAGTGGAAAAACTAAGTGTCCGTTGGCCCGATGGCAAAACCCAAACGATGACCAACGTACCCAGCAACCAGCGACTCCAACTTGATTGGAAAAATGCAAGCGGCAACATACCTACCCTCGTACCCTCCGTGAACGGCCCCACGTTGATGGCCGAAAAAACCGCTGCTTTAGGGGTCAATTTTGCCCACAAGGAGAACAAATACATTGATTTCGAGAATTTCCCCTTGGTGCCCTGGTACGAATCTGACCTGGGGCCCCTCACCGCCAAAGGCGATGTGAACGGCGACGGACTGGACGATTTTTTTGTTGGAAATGGCTTTATCAATCCCGCAGCACTTTATGTGCAAACGCCGGACGGAAAGTTTAAACCAAGCAATCAGCCGCTTTGGGAAACCGAAAAACAATACGAAGACCACGGGGCCGTCTTTTTTGATTTTGATATGGACGGCGACCAAGATCTTTATGTGGTAAGTGGGGGCGCTGAAGCGAAAAAAGAAGCCATCGCGTATGCCTGGCAAAACCGGCTTTACATCAATATTGACGGAAAAGGCACTTTTGGGCGGGCCAACCCTGCCAACCTTCCCGACATCCGCACGGTGGGCTTACGCGTTACGGCCTACGATTATGACAATGACGGCGACCAAGACCTTTTCATTGGTGGCCGTGTCACGCCAGAGCGCTGGCCGATTACCCCCCCCAGTTATGTATTGCGCAACGACCGGAATCGCTTAACAGATGTAACTGCTTCGGTAGGTGGTGATTTTTCAAAATGTGGCATGGTCACGGATCTTTCTTGGGCAGATTTGGACAAAGACGGCCAATCCGAACTCATCGTGGTTGGAGAATTTATGCCCGTCAGCATTTTCAAACTCACGGGCGGTGTATTAAAGAATGTTACAGCCCAATTTGGCTTGGACAAAACCAACGGTCTGTGGCACAGCCTCGAAGTGGCTGACCTTGACAAAGATGGCGACCTTGATTTGGTAACGGGCAATTTTGGTCTCAACACCCGCTTTACGGCCAGTGCAGAGGGCCCACTGGGATGTTATGCCAAAGACTTCGACAACAACGGCACGCTTGACCCCATTATGACCCTGTATGAAGGAAAAACCAATTACCCGATGGCCCAAAAAGAGAATATTGTAAAACAAATACCCAGCCTGAAAAAGCGGTACTTGTATGCCAAGGATTGGGCCAATGCAAGCATCGAGGATGTGTGGCCAAAGAAAGACCTCGACGAAGCCCTGCACCTTGTGGCGTACGATCTCGAAACCTGCTGGTGGGAAAATCAAGGTGGCAAATTTGTCCGACATAGCCTCCCACGGCAAGTACAAGCTTCTGTAATTCAAGGAATTGTGGCGGAAGACCTCAACGGAGACGGTCAGGTTGACTTGCTTTTGGCAGGCAACAAATACCACATGGAAATAGAAGGCGGGCGTTGTGACGCGGGCAATGGCGTGTTCCTTGCGGGTGATGGGAAAGGAAATTTCAACTGGGTCAACAATCTTCAGAGCGGCTTTTGGGCCATGCGCGAAGCCCGCGATTTAGCCATGCTCCGAGGGGCGGGCGGCAAGCGGTTTTTTGTGGTTCCAAACAATGGGAGTGCGTTGCAGATTTTTGAATAGACTTACAAATTCTGACATAAAATGAGCAAAAAAGGTACAAAAGGCGACCCAAAAGAAGTGCCTATCTCCATGGAAAATGTTGCGCCTAAAGGCCGCAAAATCTTCAGCAAACCTGTGCTGGCGCTCCTCCTTTTTCTGGTGGTGGCGGTCATTGGATATTTGGCATGGAATTACCGTACGAAGGAAAGCAAAAGCAGCCCGGATGGCCATTTTTATCATACCATTGAAGAGACGCTCCAAGCGCAAAGTCCCTTGCTGCAATTGATGGGGGCATCTGAAACGGGCATTGATTTTCAGAACCGGATCATCGAAACCATGGCGAATAACCACGCCACCAACATAAACATTTACAATGGTGGAGGTGTCACGGTCGCCGATTTGAACAACGACAACCTGCCCGACCTCTATTTTGTGTGCAGCAACGGCCAAAATCGCCTTTATCTAAATCAGGGAAACTTAAAATTCAAAGATGTTACAGCATCGGCTGGGCTGAATTCCGAAGAAGGTTTTGAAACGTCCGTAGCGGCTGTAGACATCAATGCAGACGGATATTTGGATCTTTATGTATGTCGCGCCGGTCCGTTCATGGACGACACAAGACGAAACAAACTGTACATCAACAATCTCCCACAAAGCGGCGGGGAGCTCCGTTTTACTGAAAGCGCCCAAGAATACGGTCTCGATGATATCAGCGCTTCTACCGGCTCCGCCTTTTTTGATGGAGATAGCGACGGCGACCTTGACCTATACCTGATCAATTACCCCAAAGACATGGCGTTTTCCAACAAATTCATCGCGACACCTGGCCCGGATGGCAAGTTGTCCTTTGATGAGCGCCCCAAAGACACTTACGACTCCGACCGATATTATCGCAACGATTTCAGTTCGGCTAAGGCAGGGAGTGGAAGTAAAAAATTCACAGACATCAGCCAGGAGGTTGGTATTTGGAACCGCGCTTTTGGGTTGAGTGTTTCTATTTCTGACTTTAACCGGGATGGACATCCGGACGTATATGTAGGCAACGACTTTTTTCAACCCGATCAGCTTTTTATAAATTCTGGCAAGGGGACTTTTACGAACCGACTCTCCGAATATTTTCGACACTGCTCCCAAGCTACCATGGGAACCGACCTTAGCGACTTTGACAACGACGGACTGGTTGATCTCTTTGCGGTAGATATGATGCCGCCCAATAATGCCCGACATAAAACCGTCAGAACGTTCAATTCCAACAGTTTTCAAGTTCTGATCCAACAAAGCAACCTTTTTGAGCCGGTAACGCGCAATGTTTTGCAACGCAACAATGGCAATGGCAGCTTTTCAGACATCGCCTGCCAAGCTGGTGTTTTCAGGACGGACTGGTCTTGGAGCGGCCTTGTGGCTGATCTGGACAATGATGGATTGAGGGATATTTATGTATCCAATGGGTACAGACGAGACTTCATAAACCTAGATTACAGCGAGTTTGCAAAACATCTGCGGGAGGGTGCAATTACTAAGGAAGTACTCTCCCAATACAAAACGCTGGAAGAATTTCTCGATAAAGCCCCTTCGTTCAAGGCACGCGATTTTATATACCGCAACAAAGGAAATTGGCAATTTGAAGACAAAGGGGGCGACTGGGCTACGATGAAGGGAAGTTGGTCTTGTGGCGCAGCTTGGGCCGACCTGGATCTTGACGGCGACCTGGATTTGGTTGTGAACAACCTCGAGGATCCTGCTATAGTTTTTAAAAACCTCAGTCGCGAGCAAAACAAGGGAAACTACCTCCAGGCAAAACTCCAAGGCAGCCCGCAAAATCCTTTTGCCGTGGGGGCTTCCGTGCTGATCGAATACAACAACGGCCAGAAACAATACCAAGAGCTCAACCCGAATCGCGGAATATTCTCCGCATCGGAGCATTTGGTGCATTTCGGGATCGGAAGCCAGACTACTGTGGACAAACTGACGGTGCGCTGGCCCGACGGCAAAATCCAGACCCTGACGAACCTCAGTGCCAACCAACGTCTGCAACTCAAGTGGACGGATGCATCGGGCTATGTGGCAACGCTTGTGAACCCTGCCACTGCGCAAACTTTGTTGAAAGAAACAAGCCCTGCTAATTCGGGCATCCTTTTTGATCACAAAGAAAACAAATACAACGATTTTGAAGCCTTCCCGCTCAATATTTGGAAGCTCAGCGAACTTGGGCCGCTCATCGCCAAAGGGGATGTGAATGGCGATGGTCTTGAAGATTTTTATGTCGGGAATGCCTTGAGCTCGCCATCAGCGCTATACATCCAATCCGCCAACGGCAAATTCAACCTTTCCAATCAGGCATTGTGGGATAAAGAAAAGGCTTATGAAGACCATGGCGCTGTTTTCGCTGACCTTGATGGCGATAAGGATCAAGATCTCCTCGTTCTGAGCGGTGGGTTTGAAGCACCCAAAGAAGTACGAAAAAACGCTTGGCGTCACCGCATTTATATCAACGAGGATGGGAAGGGCAATTTCAAAAAAGTTGCTTCCAATCTGAATACTGAAAATCCAGAATTGAGTCTGCGGGTAGTTGCGCACGACTACGATAACGACGGCGACCAGGACCTGTTTTTCGGGGGGCGTGTTGCGGCCGACAAATGGCCACTGAGCCCACGAAGCGTGGTATTGCGCAATGACGGGGGCAAGTTTACGGATGTCACAGCAGTCGTTGCCAAAGATTTTGAGCGTTGTGGCATGATTACCGATATGGTATGGGCCAATGTGGACGGCGACAGCCAAAAGGAACTCATCGTGGTGGGCGAGTGGATGGCAGTGTCTGTTTTCAAGTGGATCAATGGGATATTAGTGAATTCGACCGCTCAATTTGGACTGAACAAATCGAACGGGATTTGGAACTGTGTCACCGTTGCCGATCTGGACAATGACGGGGATCTCGACCTTGCAACTGGAAATTTTGGGCTGAATACAAGATATACCGCGAGCGAGTCGGCGCCCTTTGGCTGTTATGCCAAGGATTTCGACAACAACGGTACGTTAGATCCTATCGTGATTTTTTATGAAAACAGCAAAAGATACCCCCTTGTCCAAAAAGAGGTGCTCGTAAAACAAATACCTTCGCTAAAAAAGAAGTTTCTGTACGCAACCACTTATGCTTCTGCCACTATTGAAGACATTTGGCCTAAAAAGGACTTGGATGCCGCTGTGAAATTCCTTGCCTACGATTTTGAAACCTGTTGGTGGGAGAATCAAAATGGCAAATTTGTGCGCAGGCGCCTGCCCATGGAGACACAAATATCTTCCATACACGGCATTGTTGCCGAAGATATCAACCATGACGGCAAGATTGACTTACTGATGGCCGGCAATAAATACGGCTTGGAAGTGGGTTCCGGACGTTATGATGCAGGCAACGGCGTCCTGCTCCTCGGCTCAGAAGGAGGCAATTTCAGTTGGGCCAACAACCTCGAGAGCGGCTTTTGGGCCATGCGAGAGGCCCGCGATTTGGTAGTGCTCAAGGGCGCAGGCGGTAAACGGTACTTTATAGTGGCCAACAATAACAGTCCCTTGCAGATTTTTGAATAATCATTCCTAACCTTCCATGAGCAAAAAGAATATACCAATAGCCCGCTCCAGCCAAAAGCCCAAACCCGCAAACCTTGGGTTTCGATGGAAATACCTTTTGGGGGGTCTGGGTTTGATCACCTTGGCTTGTGTTGCCTATTATTTTTGGAATAACAAGGTCAATAGCACAGGCCCTTCTTTATCCGATGATTCGGGCTCTGAACCCACACTGACCGCCAAAAAACCTCGCTTACAATTGCTTACTCCCTCAGAAACAGGTGTTGACTTCCAAAATAAAATACAGGAAGACAAGGAACACAATGTTATCCTGAACATCAACCAATACAACGGTGGGGGCGTGGCGGTAGCCGATGTGAACAACGACAATCTGCCAGACCTTTACTTCGTCTGTTCCAACGGCAAAAACCGCCTCTACCTTAACGAAGGCAATTTCAAATTTAAGGACATTACCGATACTGCTGGCGTGGGCTCTGAGGATGGTTTTGAAACGGCGGTGACTGCTGCCGATGTGAATGCGGATGGTTGGCTTGATCTTTTTGTGTGCCGAGCCGGGCCGGATGAAGTAGGCCGAGTGGCTAAACTGTTCATTAACAACGGCTCCCTCCCCAATGGGCAGGGCTGGAGTGGGACCTTTACCGAAAGCGCTCAGCAATATGGCCTGGCCGACAAAAGCCCCAGCTCAGGCGCGAATTTTTTTGATGCTGACAACGATGGCGACCTTGATTGCTACGTCATAAATCATCCAACGGATCTGAGTCACGCCAATCGCCTTGTGCTCAAATACGGCCCAGATGGCAAAAGTTTGCTGCCGGATCTCGACCCAAAAGCAGTGCATGATTCGGACAATTTTTATAGAAATGAAAACGGAAAATTTGTCAATGTAAACAAACAAGCGGGCATCCAAAATTTTGGGTTTGGTCTCAGTGTGTCCGTTTCAGATGTGAACGCCGATGGCTGGCCGGATGTATATGTCGGCAACGACTTTGTGCATCCTGACAATCTTTACATCAACAATCAAAAGGGCGGGTTCACAGATCAAATGAGCAAGTATTTCCGCCATAACAGCATGAGCACCATGGGAACAGAGTGGTGCGATTTTGACAACGACGCGCTGGTAGACTTGTTGACGGTGGATATGTTTCCTACCAACAATTACAGACAAAAAATCCTCAAAAACACCAACCCGCTCAGCCGCTACCAGACCATGGTGCAGTACGGATATCCCAAGTCAGTAGCACGGAATGTTTTGCAGCGCAACAACGGAAACGGCACTTTCAGCGACATTGCTTGCTTGGCGGGGATATACAAGACGGATTGGTCTTGGAGTTGCCTTTTTGCCGATCTTGACAACGATGGTCTCAAAGACCTCCATGTTGCCAACGGATACCGCAGGGAGGTGACCAACCGCGATTACTCTGAATTCCTACTTCCAGAAATCAATAAAATTCTGCTGGGCAAGAATAAAGATGTGATGCCTTACTTAGAGAAGGTTGCGGAATACAAAGTGCGCAACTTCGTTTACCAAAACAAAGGCGACTGGCAATTTGAGGATAAAAGCGGCGACTGGATGACGATGCCTGGCTCTTGGTCCAGCGGTGGCGCATGGGCAGATTTTGATGCTGATGGCGACTTGGATCTCGTAATCAATAATCTGGAAGAGCCTGCTTTTATCTATAAAAATCTTACCCGTGAACAAAATAGCGGCAATTTTCTTCAAGCAAAATTACAGGGGAGTCCCGCTAACCCATTTGCCGTGGGAGCATCCGTTCTAATTGAATACCAGGGTGTTAAGCAATATCAGGAACTCAACCCCAATCACGGTATTTTCTCTTCGGTGGAGCATCTCATCCATTTTGGACTGGGTCAAACGGCGCAAGTGGACAAACTCACGGTCCGTTGGCCTGATGGCAAAACGCAAACATTGAACAATGTGCCTGCTAATCAGCGCCTGCAACTCAAATGGACGGATGCAACGGGTTATGTCGCGCATCTTATGCCTCCCTCTTCGACTGCTCCAAGCTTGTTTTCGGAAAAAAATGCAGTTAGCGTTGGACTTGACTTCGTTCATAAGGAAAACGTTTTCAGCGATTTTGAAACCTGGGTGCTTTACCCCTGGACGGTTACAGATCTCGGGCCTATCATTACACAAGCAGATGTGAACGGGGACGGGCTGGAAGACTTTTTTATCGGCAATTCCTTTGACAGCCCTGGAGCTTTGTACTTCCAAACAGCCGGAGGTACATTCCGAGCCAGCAAGGATACTATTTTTGAAAATGACAAAAGATATGAAGACCACGGCGGGGTATTTTTCGATGCCGATGGAGACAAGGACCTTGACTTTTTTGTGCTGAGTGGTGGCGCAGATGCCAGTATGGATATCGCCTGGCAATGTCGTTTGTACCTCAATGACGGCAGGGGCAATTTTAAAAACGCAGAAAATGCCTTGCCTACTTTGAAAGATGTGGGCCTCCGTGTGGTAAGCCATGACTATGACGGGGATGGCGACCTTGATCTATTCATCGGTGGGCGAATCGTACCAAAAAACTGGCCGCTCACGCCAAGAAGTGTGGTTCTTCAAAATAATGGTGGCAAATTTACCGATGTAACGAGCCAGGTAGCGGGTGCTTTCGAGCGCTGTGGGATGGTGACCGATTTAAGTTGGAGCGACCTGAACGGCGACGGTCAAAAAGAACTCGTGGTAGTGGGAGAATGGATGCCCGTGTCTGTTTTTCAATTGAAAAATGGCAAGTTGGAAGAGGCCACAAGCCAGTTCGGCTTTGACAAATCCAACGGGCTTTGGAATCGGCTCGCCCTCGCAGACCTCGACAAAGACGGTGATTTGGACCTCGTGACGGGGAATCTGGGACTCAATACGCGCTTTGCTGCCAGTGCCGATGCCCCGTTCAGATGCTACGCAAAAGACTTTGACAACAACGGCACACTCGATCCGATTGTAGCCTATACCGAAGACGGAAAAATCTATCCGCTCCTACAAAAAGAGGTGCTGGTAAAACAGATGCCTGTATTAAAAAAGAAATTCCTCTACTCGAAAGACTACGCCAAAGCAACCCTCAGCGACTTGTGGCCACAAAAAGATTTGGACGCTGCGCTCAACCTCCAGTGCTTCCAAATGGAAACCTGTTGGTGGGAAAACCAAGGCGGAAAATTCGTGCGCCGAGAGCTACCTATCCAAGCACAAATTGCTCCTGTTCAAGGCATTATATGCGATGACTTTAATGGAGATGGCAATATAGATCTCCTCATGGCCGGCAACAAATACGGCTTTGAAGTAGAAACCAACCCTTGTGATTCTGGCAACGGCACCCTACTGCTCGGCGACGGGAAAGGCAATTTTAATTGGCTCAATAATATGCAAAGTGGCTTTTGGGCCATGCGTGAGGCACGGGATTTGGCTATGTTGCGTGGTGCCGGAAGCAACCGAACTGTCATCGTGGCCAATAATAACAGCAGATTGCAGGTGTTTACACGTTGAGGCCAAGCCGCTTAATAGCAATGTAACAACCCCGAATGGGGTTGAATATATTCTAAACGCACATTCAACCCCATTCGGGGTTGTTAAACACACGCCTTCCCTCCCCGTATTTCATTCGGGGCTAGTCATGTTTGACCCTTTCAGGGTCTTAATTCTACTTTGTCAGATTAGCCGCATAGCGGCGAAGCGTCTGTAGCAATGATGTTAAGATTTGTTTTGGAGCTGCATCGCACCGGGAATGTGTATGGTTTCGGTGCGATGCACCTCCATCGAACCCCATTTGAATCTATTTCTACAGACGCTGCGCCGCTCTGCGGCTAAAGTGACGAAGTAGAATTAAGTCAACGACATTGCCCTGCCCCCTGTGAATCTATCCAAAACTTACTGCACATCTAGTTCCTGGAGATTGTAGGTATCCATTACCTTTTGGGTGGCCTTAGCATTGGCTACCCCTTCACTGCCGAGTTTTTCTGCCCATTTGCGCCCGTCCTTTCCAGCGGATTTTTTTAGCGAGCCAAACCACTCCTGGCTGCTCAGGTAAATGCTAAAATCTCGGAAACTCGCCCAGGCAGATTCGTATTTGCGAACACATTTCCCACCAACTTGCTTGGTTTCGCCTTCCCAGCCATCAGCACAGGATAGGGCGAAAAAATTGTTGGCAGCAGTAACGGTTTCTAGCTGCCCCGCCTGGCTGTTTGCGTAGGCGCTCGCCAAGATAACCGAAGCTGGTATACCAAATTTTTTCTGTTCACTGTGGGCTACCTGCGCAAAGCGTTTGAGGAATGCTTCTGTTTTTGGGGCATCCACGTTGTCCAGTTCGGGTGGGCGTTCTTTGGGTGTTTCTGGCACAAACCCTAACAGGGCCGCGCCCCCCTTTTTAGTGCCTTTTACTTCTGTGACTTTTTCTGTCTGGTTGTTTTTGTTACTTGGGGTAAATGGGTTGAGACTTGGAAATTTGCGTGCTGCATAGAGTACCAGCAAAAAGCCCATGGCCAAATAAAACCAATTTGTTTTAATAAAATTCCAATTCATAGCCGAGGAGATTTTAGTTTAAATTCTTGAAAATCAATTTAATATCAAAATCCATCCGGGCATTTATGCGTTTTCTAGAGGCAAATTTAAAACATCTTGTTGGAATATTTAAAACAAATTGAGTTATTTTTTTTGAATTTTTTCAGGACCCTTAAAAGCCACTAATTCCACGAATTTGCACGAATCGGGCATCCTACCCTTCAGGCCATTTCGTACACTTGCAAATTGCAACGACTCCCCTACCCTGCTTTAATGTAGGCCCAGTGCTTGCGCTGTTTTTTCACGATTTCTATGATGCCTGCTGGAACTGTGGTGGCCTCGGGAATCAGTTCTTCGCGCTTGATTTTGCGGTCCCGCATGGTATTTTCGCAAGCGGCAAAGACTACACCTTTCGCCTTGAGCGCCTTGATTTTATCCGCCTGTTGTGTTTTGGCTGCAACAAGGAATGATATACCCTGATTATGGCACACGACCTCAATTTTAGAATTCGGGGCGGCAGTGAGCGCGTTGTTCAATTGTTTGACCAAAGCATGTTGCACGGCAGTGTCGCCGCTGGTCAATTGAAAAACGATTTTGTAAGGGGTATTGTCCACCGCCGATGCGCTTTGGGCACTCATTTCGGAAACGGCAAAAAGGCTGAACGCCCAAAATAGCAGATGAAATTTCATGATTTAAAAATTGTAGCCCAGGATTAAACCTGCGGCTGGGTTAAAATATGGAGGTTCAATCAATGCGGGAGCCTCTCCCGGAAATACCCGTACACCCAGGTACCTGCAATGGCGCTCAGCAGCACAATAGCCGTGGCAAGCACCCCCGTGCCTAAAACCGCAAACAATGGGCCGGGACAAGCCCCCGTCATAGCCCAGCCAAAGCCAAACAACAGGCCACCATAAATTTGTCCTTTGTTAAAGTCTTTTCCGTGGAAATTGATAGTTTCACCATAGATGGATTTGACCTTTAACTTTTTGATCAAAAACACGGAAAGTGCGCCCACGGCCACGGCGGTGCCTATTACGCCGTACATGTGAAAGGACTGAAGCCGAAACATTTCCTGAATCCGGTACCAGGAAACGATTTCTGCTTTGATAAACACCACCCCAAACAACATCCCTACGAATGCATATTTCAGGTTGTACCACCCTGGGTGAACCAGTTCGGACTCGTTGATGCACATGGAATCGAGCGAACGCACCTCAAAATCGGTGTCCGCTGATGTAAAATTTTGCGTATTGGTATTTGTCATGATTTTCAAAGTTGAAGGATGAAAGGAAGGATCAGCCAGGTCATCAAAAAGCCGCCAACCATAAATGAGATGGTGGCGACCAGCGAAGGCCATTGCAGGTTCGACAGTCCCATGATGGCATGGCCGGAGGTGCAACCTCCTGCGTAGCGTGTGCCAAAACCAACTAAAAAGCCGCCCACAACCATCAGCAAGAACCCTCGGAGCGTAAACAGGCTCTCGAATGAAAACAAATCCGTTGGCACAATGCCATCAATGTGGGTGACGCCATAGCCTGCCAGATCTTTTGCCAGTACCGGGTCTATGGCGATGGGTGCTGGGTTTTTCAAAAAAGCCGTTGCCAGCACGGCACCTAAAAGGATTCCGCCCACGAAAAAGAAGTTCCACATTTCTTTTTTCCAGTCGTAGTGAAAAAACGGGATCCGGGCAGGTAAACAGGCCGCGCAGAGGTGCCGGAGGCTGGAGGAAATGCCAAAGTGCTTGTTGCCAATAATTAAAAGTATTGGCACAATCAGACCAATGAAAACGCCTGCAACGGACCAGTGCCAGGGACGGGATAATTGTTCGAGCATCGTGGAAATGAGTTTAGGTTCGGAGTGCAAATAAAGAGCATTTGCCCCAATTAGGAACGCGGCACCTCCAATGTGGTTGCAAGAAAGCAACGACTTTGAACCTCTTGCTGGATTTGTGGTTAACCAACCTAATTTTCCAATACCCTTTCAACACACTCCATGTCAAAAACGTATCTCTTCGCTGGGGCATCCAGCGCGATTGCAGAGGCCAGCCGTTTGTTGTTACAAAATGCAGGACACCAAGTAATTGGTTTGAGCACAAAAGACCTTCAGGGCATCGGCTACGACCAACATTTTCAGGTTTCGGAATATAGCAAAAACGCCTTGCCGGAAATCCCCCAAGCACTCGATGGGTTGGTGTATTTCCCCGGCACTATAAACCTTAAACCCTTTCACCGCATTTCAGAAGAAGAGTTTTTGCAGGAGTACAAAATCAACGCTCTGGGGGCCGTAAGCGTAGTTCAGCGTTATTTGCAAAACCTGAAAAATGCGCCACCAACCCCTTCCATTGTTTTGATTAGCACGGTAGCCGTAGCGCAGGGTATGAATTTCCACACCTCCATCAGCATGGCCAAAGGGGCGGTGGAAGGATTTACTTTGGCACTTGCCGCAGAGCTTGCCCCAACAATTCGGGTGAATGCCGTGGCGCCTTCCCTTACAGCGTCTCCACTATCTGAAAAACTTACCAATTCGCCAGAAAAACTGGAGGCCAGCGACAAACGGCATCCCCTGCGACGGATTGGCCAACCGGAGGATATTGCCAACGCGATTCAGTTTTTGCTCAGTGAACAATCCTCCTGGATGACAGGCCAGATTTTGCACGTAGACGGCGGGATGTCTACGGTTCGGATGATGTAAGGGGCTTCATTGGATTGTTCTAAACACATAATCCATTCATTTCAAAAGCCGCATCGCGGCGACATTATGGTAGCATCAGCGTTCAATATTTTCCAGAACCGCATCGCGGTGACATTATGGTAGCGTCAGCGTTCAATGTTTTCCAGAACCGCATCGCGGTGACATTATGGTAGCGTCAGCGTTCAATGTTTTCCAGAACCGCGTAGCGGTGACATTAT
>JBBQSW010000027.1:0-16065 GCA_038213575.1 Chitinophagales bacterium
GGGAGGTGTTCATCTTTTTGAACCATCGGCGGACGATGGTCAAGTTGCTGGTATGGGACCGCAGCGGCTTTGTGCTGTGGTCAAAGCGGCTGGAGCGTGGGACGTTCGAGTTGCCGCGCCCTTTGGATCAAGGCGCTTCGATCGTATTGGCCTGGGAGGAGCTGGTGTTGATCCTGGAGGGTGTGTCGCTGGGCAGTGTTCGGCGGCGGGTCCGTTATTCCCGTGCTCAGGCTGCCGCCTGAAAAAGGGGGGCGTTATCCACCGTTTTGGGGGCGGTGTTCCACCCGGTAAACAAACTGCCCTTCTTCTTTTACCAACCGGGCCGCGACCACAAGGGGCCCAAGAAATTACTGGAACGTTTTGCAGGGGTGCTGCAATGCGACGGCTTCGGCGTGTACGAAACCCTGAGTGCCAAACTCGACGCGCTGGCCCTGATGAACTGCATGGCGCACTTCCGCCGGGAATTCTTCGACGCCCAAAGCAACGATGCCCAACGCGCCCAGACCGCCCTGAAGCTCATCAAGCTCCTGTACGAGGTGGAAGAAAAGGCCCGGAACCTGGGACTTGATGCCGAACAGCGCCTCGAACTGAGGCTCAAAGAGTCAAAACCCGTCTTCGACACACTCGGCGATTGGCTCCACATACAATACGACAAGGTGACACCTGCCAGTGCCCTCGGAAAAGCCATCAGGTATGCCCTCAACAGGTGGAAGAACATGGCCTTGTTTTTTGCCAATGGAAATATTGAAATTGACAACAACCTGGTAGAGAACATCATCCGCCCGGTGGCCATCGGCACAAAAAACTTCCTCTTCGCAGGCAGCCACGAAGCGGCGCAGCGAACCGCCATGATCTACACCTTCTTCGCCGCTTGCAAGCACCACGGCATTGATCCCGAAAAATGGCTCCCGGATGTCCTAAACCGTATCAACGACCATAAAGTCAGCCGATTGGAAGAACTGATGCCACAAAACTGGAAACCCGCGACGGAAAACAAATCCGAAGTGCCGAAATAAAAATCTTCTTACCAAAACCGCAAAGGTCATGGGAAAAAAGAGAATGGGGAAGATGGGGTTCGTCGTAGGCTTACCTTTGCACTATATTCAGCTATATGGGCTTATTCCGCAAGGATACTCGGATTGAGGATTTGGCGGAGGCGATACATTATCGGAGTTTGGATCGGGATGAGTGGATTTCGGCGTTCGATATTTAGCGTTCGATATTCGATATTCGGCGTTCGATATTCGACATTAAATATCGAACACCGAATATCGAACACCGAACGCCGAAAATCGAACGCCGAAGTTAATCACTTAAAAAACAATCTGTTATGAACAAAAAACCGCTAATTAAATATGATCTGGAAGAACGGTTGATTGAATTTGCAGTGCGCATCATTGGTATGATCGATGTATTGCCCAAAACCGTTGCCAGCAGAAACCTGGGCAGTCAAATTGCGCGTTCCGGGACTTCTCCTGCCCTGAATTACGCAGAGGCCAATCGGCTGAATCAAACGCAGATTTTGTTCATTAGATGAAAATTTGCCTTAGGAACGCGGGAGACGTTTGTATGTCTGAAAACAATCAAGCGCAAGGGGTATTTTAAAGCAGAGCGCATGGAGCCGTTACTGAAGGAGAATAATGCGTTGGTCTCGATTTTTGTGAAAAGCATTCAAACAGCCATCAATAAAACAATGGGACATCGAAAACCCAATCAAAAATCCTAAATCCATTCGGAAATCGGAAATCCTAACACGAGGGTGGAACAACTATAAAAAAGGTACGCAGCCCTTGATGCAGCATGGCTACCTTTGCGGCACTTAAGCGACTCTGGACTAAAAATCAGTTTTTATTGTCGCGTAACGCTGCTACTTCCCCCCGCAAATATTTCAAAACAATCATACAACAATTTTTAACCATAAAATGAAGGTTCAACTTACCACATCCATGGGTGTAATCACCCTTTCCCTGAATCAGGAAAAAGCGCCCCAGACTGTTGATAATTTTGTCAAATATGTCAATGCCGGCCACTACAATGGCACCATCTTTCACCGTGTGATCAATGACTTTATGGTCCAGGGAGGTGGTATGGATGCCGGAATGAACTCAAAACCCAGCGGGGCATCCATAAAAAACGAAGCCAACAATGGCTTGGTAAATTCAAAGTATAGCATTGCAATGGCCCGCACCAATGATCCCCATTCTGCAACCGCACAGTTTTTTATCAACGTAAAGGACAATGCCTTCTTAAACCACAGTGGCGAAAACATGCAAGGTTGGGGCTACTGCGTTTTTGGGGAGGTCATTGAAGGACAAGAGGTGGTAGATGCGATCAAAGTCGTTCCAACTGGTCGCGTCGGTGGATATGATGATGTGCCTAAAGAGGCTATTGTGATCGAGTCTGCGGTTGTGCTGGATTGATTTGCGAGCTCCGATTCCATGATTTGCAATTGGGTTTCTGAAGGGGATTTTAATTAGAAATGTCGGTGCGACTTGAGGTTGCACCGACATTTCTATTGAACTGTAATCAAGACGGTCTCATTCGTGAACCATTTGTACACGGATGAGTCACCATTTTTCAAAGCGGCAACGCCGAATACCGCTCAATAAACGCCTTCAACTCGTCTACCATTGCCGGTGAGCCAATAGCAATCGTGCAACGCTGATGAAGCTCTGCTGGCGCCAAATCGAGGATGCGTTTTAGGTGCGTGTTCAGAGCCTTGCCACCGGCTTGTTCAATGAGCATGGCCAGTGGGTTGCACTCGTAAAGGAGGCGCAGCTTACCCTTAGGATATTTTCGGGTGCTGGGATATAGGAAAATCCCCCCCTGAATCAGGATGCGGTGCACGTCGCTGACCATGCTGCCGATGTAGCGCAGGCCGTAGTTTTGATCGGAACAGTGGTCAATGTAACGTCGCATTTCGAGGTCGAACTTGGAATAGTAACCTTGGTTCACAGAGTAGGTTTGGCTATTTTCTGGGATACGCATGTTGCGGTGACTGAGGCAAAACTCGCCAATGCTGGGGTCAAGTGTGAACCCATTGACCCCACGTCCTGTGGTGTACACCAGCATAGTCGAGGTGCCATAGAGGACGTATCCGGCAGCCACTTGCTTGGTACCAGACTGGAGAAAATCTTCCTTGGTAGCAGGTCCGCTCGCATCGCTTTTGCGGCGGTAAATGGCGAAAATGGTGCCCACCGACATGTTTACATCTATGTTGGAAGAGCCGTCGAGCGGGTCGAACATCACGATATAGTGACTTTGCTTGGAGCCCACGGGTGGCACATGGATGATGTCGTCGTTTTCTTCGGAGGCAATGGCACAGACCTCGCCCGAGTTTTGGAGGCATTCGATGAGCCGTTCGTTGGCATAGACATCGAGTTTTTGCTGGGTATCGCCACTTTGATTTTCACCGCTATCGGCTACGCCCAGGATATTAACAAGACCTGCTTTATTTACTTCCCGGTTAATGATCTTGGCGGCTACACCGATGTCTCGAAGCAGGCCGGTGAGCTCGCCCGTGGCATAGTCGAAGTCTTTTTCGGAGCGGAGGATGAACTCGTCGAGGGTGACGATGCGGTTGGTGGGAATGCTGCTCAAATCTGCAGGATCAGAAATGCCGATATAAGGTGCTTTCTCCGCAGAATTCTTGATAGCGGCAGGGGCTTTTTTTGTGGTGGTAGCCATAAATTGGTTAGTTCAAATATTGTGGTGAAAAAGGCAGCTCAAAAGTAGAAAGATCCGTCTTTCACGGCAGAATTTTTCTTGACAAGTTAAAAGCGCCTCTTTTGTCAAATTATGACAATCAGATGGCCCTTTTTACCGCACATTTGTATCAAACTTTTGTTTCAAAAAAACTAAGTTCAACGCTCAATCCACACCCAGACCATGAAAAAGAATTTACTCCTGCTTGCCATTGCTTTTTTAGCCCAACAGGCTTGCCGCCCGGCATTGCCCGATGAAGTTCCATGGCCTACCAAGATTTGTGTGCGCACCCAACACCATACCTTGCCGATTCCTCAAACCACGGTATTTGTTAAGTACCACACCGATACTTTCCCTGGCTATGACAAGCCGGCATCTTACTACAATGCGTCTTTTAAAACGGGTTCTGATGGTCGCGGCTGCCTCGAGTCTGTGCCAGAAGGCAACCATTGGATCGTGGCCATTGGCTACGATAGTTTGTATTACCCGCATGACGTACGGGGCAGCATGAAAGTGGTTATTTCGCTGGATTACAAGCCCGTGTTGGACACGATTTTGTATGTTTCAGAATAAAATCCGTGTCCCATCCGTGCAATCCGTGTCCCAAGTGTATGATTTGTAACACGGATGACGCGGATGAGACACGGATTTAAGGAGATTAAAAATCCATTCTCAGCCGAACATTCAAACGCCTGCCAGTCAAGTAATTGGGAATCGCATACTGCGTATTTTCAATCGTTTTTATCCAAACGTTGGATGCCTCGTTGGCTACCTTCAAAAGGTTGAACACCTCCAAGCTGGCCCAGGTATTGCGCGTGAACCGCAAGAAGTGACGAGGCATTCGATTGCGCCACTGCTGTTTCCAAAGTTGGAAACCAAAGCCGATGTCCACGCGGTGGTAGGGCGCGAACCGATAAGGATTTCTGTAAACAATATTGTTGTCTGGCACGCCAAAAGGCAGCCCTGAACCGACCGTGAAATTGAGGTGCATCCTGATGTTGCGGTTTTTGCGAAGGTAGTCTTGAAAAAAGGTCGAAAAAGTGAAAAGCCGATCCGTTGGGCGTGGCACGTCTTTGACATCTTTCCCTTCGCGCTGACCGACGTTACGGACTCTGTGCTGCACACCCTCAATGCTTTCGCGGGTACGGAGCATGGAAAAATTGACCCAACTTTCAGCCCCTTTCACAAATTCTCCATTGAGACGAACGTCAAATCCGGTAGCATATCCTTGCGAGTTGTTTTCCCCGGCGTAGCGGATACGCACGTTGTCGAGATCGAAGGAAACGAGGTCCCACATTTTTTTGTAGTAGGTCTCGGCGATGAGGCGCATTTTTACAGGGCGGCGTTTGCCCCACAGGAAATCCCAGGTGAAACCGCCCACGATGTGCGCTGATTTTTGGGCTTTCAAGTTGGTGTTGACGGTGCCATCCAATCGGCGCATTTCCCGGTAAAAAGAGGGCTGAAAAAAAAGCCCGCCGCCCAAACGGTAGGATAAATCCCGCTTTGTATTCAAAGGTTTGTACAGCATTTGTGCCCGAGGTGTGATAAACCATTCCTCGTTCATCGTCCAGTATTGTCCCCTTGCCCCGGCGATAATTTGCACTTCTCGCACCCCGTCTTTTTTCCAGGACCAGGTGTCCTGAAAGAACGCAGAGAAGCGGTCGCTGGAAAGCGAATTGCGTGTTTTTAAAACCCGGCGCACCTGGAGCGCAATCGTGTCATAAGGCAGTGAGTAAAGCGCCGAATCGAGCCGTTCCCACTCGTTTATCTTGTCCTGAATTTGTTCGTTTTGCCATTTAGCCGACCATTGGAGAAAGTGGTTGCGCTCCAGCCCGGCATCCGTTTTTGATCGTTGGATTTCTATGCCGCCCTTGTATTCCACGTTGCGCACGTCGGCAATGAGGTAATTGCGCACCCAGGTGTGTTGGGTGCCTTGTCCCAGAATATTGGTGATTTCTCCAAAATTGTCGGCGCCGAGATTCTCTTCCAGTTCGCCCAAAATGTAGTACCCTAGAATGTCGAAGCGCTCATTTTCCTGACTGCTCCAAGTAGAGGCCAAAAGTTTGTGGTACAAGGGATTGTGCTCCCGATCAGGCAAATAAGTAAGTGAAATTCCGCCCATCGCCTGTGTAAAATCGTCTACTTCTTGGCCTTCAAAAGCCGTGCGCAATTGCAACGCATAATCAATCAAACCAAAGGCTCGGGCGAGACTTTGTGGCTGGAAAGTATAGGTCGAACGGTTGAAATTGCCAATCGCCCCAATTTGCCAATCGCGGCTCAAATCGTAGGTCAGGTAAGTCTGAATGTCTGTGAAATTGGGCACGTACTCGCCCTCAACGTCCAGACTTCCCAGCAAATTTTTGGTGGTTTTGTAACGTGCCCCCACGAGGTATCGGAATGCTCGAAAGCCCTCTTTTTTAGGCTTCCAACTTCCTTCCAAATGCCCAGAACCACCCAAAAAACTTGCGCTGGCACTGGCGCGTAAACTGTCTGGACGCTTATATTTGATGTCCAACACGGACGACAATTTGTCGCCGTATTTTGCCTGAAAGCCACCGCTGGAAAAGGAAAGGTCGCGCACGAGGTCAATGTTGGGGAAGGTCAAACCCTCCTGTTGCCCGGCGCGAATCAATTGCGGGCGGTAAATCTCAAAATCATTGACATACACGAGGTTTTCGTCGTAGTTGCCACCGCGCACCTGGTATTGCGAACTGAGTTCTCCACCCGTGCCCATGTTGGTTCCGAGCGCAATGTGGGGCAACACACTTTCCAAATTGCCTGTGGTGCTGGGCAGAAGTTTCAGATCGGCCATGTTTTTTTCCTTTATCATACCGCCATCGTCCAGCCTGCGCCCACTGATCACGACCTCCAGATTGGCCCCAACGGGCGACATGGCGACATCCAGTCCGTAACGTGCATTGGGCTGCAAGGGAAGGATATCCGCTGAGGTTTCTTGATACGCCACTCGTTTGAAGGAGAGTGTAATGCGCTGGTTAGCAGGGATTTGGGTGGCAAATTTTCCACTTTCGTCCGTGCTTACTGCTTTGCCGGAGCCTTTGATGAACACGCTCACCAGTTCCACGGGCTGGCCATCGGAAGCGTCGGTGACGCGGCCGTAGACGGTGGCAGTTTGTTGGGCCTTAGAGAGGAGCGGGAGGGTAAGAAGGAGGGCGGAAAGGATTTTTAGAAAACGCATGATGAGCAAGGTGCTTTGGCGCAAAAGTACACTTTGGAAAGCCTTGGATACGGGTAAGTTTGCTACCCGGCGGCACCTCACACCTTCTCAAACCCCGGATCAAAATTCTTCAACGTCACCAGCATAGCCAGGAACACGTTGTAGATCACATTCATCGGCAATTGCAAAATGGCTTCCTGAAAGTAGCAAGCCACGGCGAGCATAAACAGCCAGGTGGTAATCCCAGCATAAAGTGATTTGATGAACGGGTCTCGACATCGGATGAAATAGTACAAGCCTGTGCGCAGCACGACGTAATGAAACAGCGTGTAGAGAATCAACCCGATCCAGCCCAATTCCACGCCCATGCGTACAAAACTGGAGTCGTGCGGAAAATTAGCAAGTTCCGATTCCGGGTTGAAACGTTTGCCCCAAACCCCGCAACTGCCCAAGCCTCCTCCTATTGGATGACTTTGAATATAGGGTTGAATCTTCTTCTGGTTTTCAAGGCGGAGGTTCATCGAGTCGTCTTGACTGGGTTTAAAGGCCGATTGAATGCGGTAAATGACGCCGATGCTCGTAGATTTCATAACAAAGCCAACGCCCAACACGGCCAGGATTCCTCCAATGACGAGCACGCGCTTGCTCAAAATCAGCCCCGCAAAAAATACCGCACCCACAGGCACTAAGCCAAAAGCGGTACGTGTACCTGTGTAAGCCGTGGCCCACAAGGCGATCAATGCCATTATACTGAGGATGATTTTGTGTTGCATTTTTGTGGCTCCCACCACCAGTGCCCCGCAAAAAACCGCAAAACACACCATCAGAATCCCAAACGTAGTTGGGTCGTAGCAGAAGGACGGGATCCGGATAAGGTTCCACTGATGATAAAGCTGGTATCGCTCCTGGTCGGCCATCATCCAAATGGTTTCCTGGGTGCTAAAGCCAAAAAACTGTTGCTTCAAACCATACAGTGCGCTCACAAAACACATCCCGATGATCAGTTTCAAAATGGCCATGATGCCCGCTCGATTGTCTTTGAAGGCATACGCCCCAATGAAGAAAACCACCTGCTGGATGGCCACGCTCCGAACTGTATAGACCCAGGCAAGTCTTGATTGCGCCTCCGGGTTCAACACCTGCATCACGTTGAAATACAACCAGATAAGAATCATATAACTGAGCGGCGACTTGGCAAAAGTCCAGTCGCGCTCCTTGATTTGACGGAGTAAAATACCCACCGTGCTCAATAAAATCAGCAAGTCCAAAAGCGTCCCGATGGGTGCGTCCGTGAACTTCAAGGCGAAAGGCAGCGCCAACGAAACGAACAACATCAGCCCGATGGCGAAGGTGATATTGAACAGACAAAAAATAACCAAAGGAACCCCAATCAGCCCGATGAACATGACCATGCTTACTTTTAATTCGAGCGTGGCCAAGAGGTACGACAAAGGCAGGGTTGCCAATAACAGCAATGCCAAACCCAGCGGACTGCTGAGTTTCTGGGCTACAAGCTGTTGTTTCAGTTGTGCCTTGAATTTTCCCCAAAGGGAATGGTCGCGCGGGGTGAAAAGGTCTTGCATTTCTGACGGTAGACGGTAGACGGTAGACGGTGGACGGCACAACGAACAATTTCATCCACCGTAAGCCCTTAAAAAAACAGCACTTTCAGGCAAATGCCCGCCAGCACCAATAGAATAAAGAGGTGCATCATTGTTTCTATGAATCGCTGATAAGGCGTGAGTTCTGGAGCGTTTTTCATCGTTCAGTGTATGTTTCTACTTCTTTCCAAAGCTGTTTAATCCGAGCTTCCCAAGTATTGGAATTTGCCACTTCGTTACGAAGCCGCACAAGTTCGGGATTGTTTTCGGCCAATGCCACTCCGATTTTCTGAAGAAATTCCTCGTGACTTTCAGCAAGGTAGGTGCAGTGCGCGAAAGTACGGATATCGTCTGAAAAACTGGTGGTCACCACAGGCTTCCCAGCGGCCAGATATTCATTGATTTTGAGTGGATAAATGCTGAAAGTCAAGGTGTTGCACAGGAACGGAATGAGCACACAATCCATGTATTGGAGCAGAGGAGGCAAATCTTCCAGTCGGCGACTTCCTGCAAAAAGAACGTTGGGGAGTTTATCCAGGCCTATTTCGGCAGGTTCCGGGCTATTGACGGGGCCGACCAGAAGCATGGTTTTTTCAGGAAAACGAAGGGCGATTTTTTTCAGCAGCGTGTAATCAATACGCAGTTCGTCGAGGTTGCCGATGAAGCCGATGAATTGGCCAGAGCGGCCTTCCAGTTCAACGGGGCGTGGATATTTTTCGGTCAAAACTTTTTGAAAAACGGACACTTCCGCCGCGTTGAAATAGGTGACGATGCGAGCATGACGGCCTGACGACTTGGAGTCGTCAGACCGCTCTATCGAAGAGCGTGGATTGGTCAGACGGCTTGGAGTCGTCAGACCAGGTACGGATGATTTCAGCCGTTTCAAATTGGTAGAAGTAACAAACGTAAGATCGGCGTTATTGCAAGCGTCATTTTCCAAACGTTCGCCATGCCGGGCCGTGTATACGTTTTGCGTTATGTCGTCAATGCAGTGGTAAATACTGACTTTGGCGCCCATTTTCGTCGGAAGCCAGCCCGCATAAAACGGATCGTAGCAATTGATAAAAACGAAATTGTCAAAGTTTTGCTTTCGCACAGCACGGCCAATGGAGCGGAGCACAATGCCATTATTGAGCCGCTGGAAGAAATCGTACACACGCCCTGGCGGCAACCAATTTATAGGCAAGGTCGGCGGTGGCGTCACAGCCACAAAGTTTTCAGGAATGGAATCCAGATACTCGTAGCAATTGCGGAAAGTTAGCAAATGCCCAAGTCGTTGGCGGAGCATGGCATCGCCGTTTTTAAGTCCGGAGAAAATGTCTTTGAGGGAGTAGGGGTGGTTGACGTAAAGTACCCGTACGTTTTTTGCCAGCTCTTTCGCCATGGAGAGCGAAATGGAGGAATAGGGGTTATCCGTACGGAACAGGGAGAAAAAAACAACCGGCGGGTTCAATGCGATTTTAATTATCCCTCAAAAACTTCTTTGAGCGAGATGGAAGCAATCGTAGCATAAGTCATTACCGTATAATGATTTTAGTATTTGCAAAAGTAATAAAAAGCACCCGAAATAAACCCCTTTGATAGACTAAAATTGTTCGTTCAGCCCGTTTATCAGAAGGAAAGACGAAAAGTGCCTATTTGGTTATTTGTATTTCTCATTTTGTGGCAAAATTCAATCCAATAACGATAGCTATGAAAAAAAACTTCTACTTACCTGCCAAATCCCTAGTGACGGCAGGCTTCTTTTCTCTCCTGGTTTTCTCTGCATGCAAACAGGACAAACCGACGGCGACGCTCCGCGAGCCCAAACCGTACACCATCGAGCAATTCTACAAAACCAAATCCACCGGTGCGGGTGTTTTTTCACCAGACGAACAGAAACTCCTGGTACACACCAACGAAACGGGCATTTTCAACCTCTACGAAATCAACATCGCAGACAGCTCAAAGAAGGCACTCACGCAATCTACAACCGAATCCATTTTTGCCATTGATTATGTGCCTGGTTCTGGCGAGGTGCTTTACTCCTCCGATAAAGGAGGCAATGAAATTGACCACATCTACCTGCTCAAAGCCGATGGCAGCAGCCAAGACCTTACGCCCGGCGTGAAAGAGAAAGCGGGTTTTTCAGATTGGGCAAAAGACAAAAAATCCTTTTTTTACTCCTCCAACAAACGGGACGAACGCTTTTTCGACCTCTACCAAATGGAGATAGGAACTTGGAAATCAACACTCGTGTACGAAAACAAAGATGGATACGGCACGGACGCCATTTCGCGCTTCGGCGACTGGGTAGCACTCAGCAAGTCCATCACGACCAGCGAAAACCAGTTGTTTTTATACGACTTGAAAGCCAAACAGTTGAAAGAAATTTCAGACCCGACACAACCCGGAAGTTATGGAACAACCGGCTTTAGTGCCGACGGCAAAAGTTTCTTCTTCACCACCGATGTCGGAAAAGAATTCGCCTATCTCGTGCAGTATGATCTTGCCTCGGGGGAACGCAAAACTGCTTACGAAACCAATTGGGATGTGATGTACTCCTACCAATCCGAAAACGGGAAATACCAGGTAATTGGCATCAATGAAGACGGCAAAAACAAACTTATTATTCGCGATGCAGCAGGCAAAGAAGTGGCTTTCCCGGCTATTCCCGATGGCGACGTAGCGGCGGTCAATATTTCTTCCAGCGAAAAAATCATGCGCCTCTCTGTGGGTACTTCCAAGTCACCCAACGACCTTTACGTTTACAATTTCGAAACCAAAGACCTCAAGCGTTTAACCAACAACGCTTCGCCCGAAATAAATCCGGAAGACTTAGCCACTGCAACTGTGGTACGTTACAAATCCTTCGACGGCCTCGAAATCCCGGCCATTTATTACAAGCCGCTGAATGCCTCGGCAAAGAATAAAGTCCCGGCTTTAGTCTGGGTACACGGTGGCCCGGGCGGACAATCGCGGGTGGGCTACAGTTCGTTCATTCAGTATCTCGTGAACCATGGTTATGCTGTTTTGATGGTCAATAACCGGGGCAGCAGTGGCTATGGAAAGTCATTCTTTAAAATGGACGACCAGAATCACGGCGAAAAGGATTTGCAAGATTGCATCTATGGAAAAAAGTATCTCCAATCGCTGGAATACATTGATAAAGAACGTATTGGAATCATTGGCGGATCTTATGGCGGCTACATGACCATGGCTGCCATGACTTTTGCACCCGACGAATTCAAGACGGGAGTCAATATTTTTGGGGTGACCAACTGGCTTCGCACGCTGAATTCCATACCTCCTTACTGGGAATCGTTCCGCAAAGCGCTTTATGCCGAAATGGGCGATCCAACCACGGCAGATTCTGTTCGTCTGCACCGTATTTCGCCCTTATTTCACGCAAAAAATGTGAAGAACCCGATCATGGTTTTGCAAGGCGCCAATGATCCGCGGGTACTCCAGATCGAGTCAGACGAAATCGTGGAGGCGGTGAAGAAAAACAATGTCCCCGTGGATTACCTGGTTTTCCCGGACGAAGGGCATGGTTTTGTAAAAAAAGAGAACGAGATGAAAGGATACAGCGGGGTGTTGAGCTTTTTGGATAAGTACTTGAAGGCGCCTGCGCCTGTCAAGCAGTAGTTTTGGTGGCACAGGGATGAGACAAGGATTTTTTAGCTTGAAAATTGAAAATCTGTGTCTCATCCCTGTACCACCCCTATTAAGCCGATCCCTTACCCCGCTCGATATTCCAAACTCATCTTCCCTTTCCATTTTTTATCCGAAGCCAGACTCACCAAACCCTGTTTGTTGTTGAAAGCGTCCACGTTGCAAGTCATGGGCTCCAACGCTATGCTTTCGCGGTGCGGCGGGGTAAATATCTGGAAGAAAGGAAATTGGGCAACAGCGGCTTTCATGCTGAGGTATCGCCCATTGCCTTCTAGCATCAACTGGTAGCTCCCCGAGGTTTTGGAACATTGGAAACAATTATCCAAAATCGTGTCTTCTATGAACGCAAGTGATTGAAAATCTTTGTATTGATTACGTCCCCCCGTTGGGATCATCCGTTTGTCAATGGCAATTTTTTCGCAGATTGGAACTTGAAGCCCATGGCCATTTGCACCCTCTGTAAGTCGAAAATAAGGATGCCAGCCAAATCCAAATGGAATAGGAGCATGATGCAAATTCGCCACTTCAACTTGCACCTCAAATTTGCCCGTATCGTGAATGGAAAATTCAATTTCCAACGAAAATGGGAAAGGGTAGTAAGGCAAGTCGCCTACATAATCGAAGAAACAGCGTATGCTTGCAAAGTTTTTGGCGAGAAATACATACTCCACTTCGAAAGCCTCCTCGCGCACAAAACCGTGAATTGCATTGCCTGTGGCGGCATGGTTGAGGGGGAATTGGTATTCTTTTCCCAACCATTTGTATTTACCTCCATCCAAACGGTTGGGAAAAGGGAACAGGATGCTGCTTTTGCCCCATTTTCCAGCCTCCAGCTCTTCTGGCGTGGCATGACCGTCCAGAACGCTCTGGCCCGCAAACTGAATGTCCAGCACATTTGCGCCCACGGCGGGCACGATGCTGAAAGCATTGCCCGTCAAGGGATTGTACAATTCAAAGCGCGTATGTTTGCCGAAAGGAGTTTTAGTTAATTCGTACATGGGAAGTAAGGCGTAATGTTGGGCGTAAATGTATAAATTCACAAAATATCTTCTGGAAAGAAACCCTCTGCCTCGCGCATTGTTTCATCGTTTTTTGATTGCGACAATATGAAATTGAAAGGAATAATTGCACTCAGCCTCCTCACACTTAGCCTTTTGGCTTGTAATTCTGACGCGCCTAAAAACGCACAAAATACCGTCAAACAAGGCGAAGGCCAGCCCGTGTCCAGCGCTAAAAAGAACATCGTCTTTTTCGGCAACAGTCTCACGGCTGCTTACCAGCTTTCCCCCGAACAGGGCTTTACGGCCCTCATTCAACAAAAAATAGACTCCCTGAATTTGCCTTATCTATGTGTAAACGCAGGGCTCAGTGGCGAAACTACTGCCGATGGGGTCAACCGGATTGATTGGGTACTGCAACAGCCGGTAGATGTTTTTGTGCTTGAATTGGGCGGCAATGACGCCTTGCGCGGTCTGCCCGTCACGGAGTCCAAAAAGAACCTGCAAGCCATGTTAGACAAGGTTAAAGCCAAATACCCTGATTGTAAACTCGTAGTGGCCGGAATGCTCGCCCCACCCAATCTTGGTGCAAACTACACCGATGCTTTTCGGACTATGTACCCCGATCTGGCGAAAAAAAACGGTGCTGCGCTCATCCCGTTTCTGCTTGAAGACGTAGGAGGCATACCCGAGCTCAACTTGCCCGATGGTATTCACCCCAATGTGGAAGGACAAAAAGTTGTGGCAGAAAATGTGTGGAAGGTGCTGAAAAACATCCTGTAGGTCGAAATGAATTTCGCCCTACCATTTCTCCAACCGCACTCCAATCATCCCTCCCGATCCATTCAGATCAAAAGCCGCTTCAGCCCATTTTGGAGCCCGGAAGCGAGGACGGGCATTGTTGGAAAATCCATAAGGTTCACTTGGAATGCCTGCCCAGTTGGTGTCCAACTCACCGTTGCCGTTCAGGTCGTGAAAACAACTCAGAGCGTACCTTCCTGGCGGAAGCTTTCCTAGGGATATTTTAATCGAGCCAGTTTGACTAATTGGCGTGATCTTTTTGCTGTAAGCCCGATCAACTTTCAAAAAAGCATCAGAACGATCATAAACAGCCAGGTACAAACTGCCTTTCGCCGCTTGAATATTGCTAAACTCTACCGTAAACTCGGGTTCAAAAAACGCTGGGAAAAACAAAATAAGGAGGAACATAAGTGTCTGATTTTGTTGAATCAAACAGGATTTGAAACTTATGGTTGCCAAGTCGGGTTGTTAAACATCGTCGTGGATGCGGGCGTGGCAAGAACTTTGCGTACTTTCGGAGCCTGTACGCTCCATTTTCCAAAAATTTAATTCTGTAATAGGCTTCAACATTTCGTATTTCCCAAACATTGGATACACTTCGCCTATTATTAACAAATACTTGTCCGCCGATGCTTTTTTTTGTGCGAGATAAAAGCCTACTTTTGCGGCCCATTTGGGCTGACCTTGTTTTTTCTTGAAAATTTGGGCAATTCAATTTTTAGTCAACAAAAATTTTTTGTCAGAATCAAAAATCAAGCAGCATCCAAACATCATTTCTTAAAACCTCGATTTTCAAATCGTCTTCGCTCACCAATTAGTTTTCCATGAAGAACATTCGCAACGTCGCAATCATCGCCCACGTAGACCACGGTAAAACCACCCTTGTGGACAAAATGATCCTCGCTTCTCAGATCTTCAAGGAGCACGAAATAACAGGTGACCTCATGCTTGACAACAACGATTTGGAGCGGGAGCGTGGCATCACCATCCTTTCCAAAAACGTTTCGATCATTTTTAAAGGAACAAAAATCAACGTCATTGACACGCCGGGCCACGCCGACTTCGGTGGCGAAGTAGAGCGTGTGCTCAACATGGCCGATGGTGTACTCCTTTTGGTAGATGCCTTCGAAGGGCCAATGCCCCAAACTCGTTTCGTGCTGCAGAAGGCCTTGGAAATGGGCAAAAAACCCATCGTCGTCATTAATAAGGTAGACAAACCCAACTGCAACCCGGACTGGGCGCATGAACAAGTGTTCGACCTTATGCACTCCCTGGGAGCTACCGAGGAGCAACTTGACTTCCCCGTAGTATTTGGTTCCGCCAAAAACAACTGGATGGCGCACGACTGGAAAAACCCCGCAACAGATATTGTTACCCTGCTTGAAGACATTGTAAAATATATTCCAGAACCACAAGTTGCGGAAGGAAACACGCAAATGTTAATTACTTCCCTTGATTTTTCAACGTTCATCGGACGTATCGCAGTAGGTCGTCTGTTGCGTGGCACACTTGTAGCAAATCAGCCCGTTACACTGTGCAAAAAAGACGGTAAGATGCTGAAGCACCGCATCAAACAATTGTTTGTATTTGACGGTCTTGGCAAGAAAGAGGTGAAAGAAGTTGAACCAGGCGATATCTGTGCCGTAGTGGGTGTAGACGGTTTTGAAATTGGCGATACCATTGGTGACTACGACAATCCGGAAGCACTCGCACCCATCTCGATTGATGAGCCTACGATGTCTATGATCTTCACGATCAACGATTCTCCGTTTTTTGGTCAGGAGGGCAAGTTTGTTACCAGCCGCCACGTCCGCGAGCGTTTGGAAAAAGAGCTCGAGAAAAACCTGGCGATGCGCATGGAAGACACCAACTCTGCCGATTCCTTTATGGTATTCGGACGGGGTGTTTTGCACCTTTCGATTCTGATCGAAACCATGCGTCGCGAAGGTTACGAACTTCAAATTGGTCAGCCGCGCGTCATTGTAAAAATGATTAACGGCCAAAAATGCGAGCCCATCGAAGAACTCACCATTGACGTACCAGAATCAACCAGCGGCAAGTGTATCGAACTCGTGACACGCCGCAAAGGTGTCATGAACAGCATGGAGCCCAAAGGAGACCGCTTCCTTCT
>JBBQSW010000028.1:0-15913 GCA_038213575.1 Chitinophagales bacterium
AATGAGACCAATGTGTTTAAGACATAGACGCATCGCAGCACATTGACCACATTCAATAGACGGACCACATTCAATGGAACTTACCGAACGCATTGGCCAATTACTGGAAGAAAAATACAGCAGCGACGAGATGTTCGCCGACTGTTATACGGTCGAAATTGAACTGAAGCCCGGCAATAAACTCTTCATTTACGCAGATAGTGATTCCGGCCTTAGCCTCCTAAAGTGCCAAAAACTCAGCCGTTATGTGGAGCATCAATTGGACGAAAACGGCTGGCTTGGCGAAACTTATGGCATCGAAGTAAGTAGCCCAGGTATTGAACGCCCGCTCAAATTCCCACGGCAATTTGAAAAAAACGTGGGGCGCACCATGGCCATCCGTTGTACCGACAAAACAGAACATCAGGCTACCATGAAATCCGCCGATGAGACCCAAATCGTTCTGACTCAGATTGTGGTGGAAAGGGATGGGAAAAAGAAAATAAAAAACGAGGTAGAAACAGTCATACCCTACGATCAAATCGAAAAAGCGGTAGTTATATTGCCGTTTTAGGGTTGAGAGGGTTGAGGGGTTGAGAGGGTTGAGGGGTTGAGGGGTTGAGGGGTTGAGAATGTTGAGAGGGTTTAGCCCTCAACACTAAACCTCCTAAACCCTCAACACTAAACATCCTAAACCCTCAACATTCTCAACATATTCAAATCAACAGCAATGGTCAATTTAGTAGATGTCTTTGCAGAATTTAAAACGGGCAAAAACATAGATCGGCCCACGATGGTTCGTGTTTTGGAAGACGTATTCCGAACCCTCATAAAAAAGAAATACGGTACGGACGAGAATTTCGACGTGATCGTAAACACCAGCACGGGCGACTTGGAAATCTGGCGCGTACGTGAGGTGGTGAACGACGGTGAGGTGACCAACGAACTCGCCCAGGTGAGCGAAACCGAGGCTCGGGGAATTGACGAATCTAACACTATCGGCGAAGAGTGCTACGAGCAGCTTTCGATCGAAGACTTTGGCCGTCGTGCCATCATGGCTGCCCGCCAAACCCTCGTTTCAAGGGTGATGGAACTTGAAAAAGACGAGATTTACCGCAAATATTCCGAACGTGTGGGACAGGTAGTTACCGGCGAGGTGAACCAGATCATGAAAAAAGAAGTCCTAGTGCTCGACGACGACACTGGCAACGAAATTATCCTTCCCCGCACGGAGATGATTCGCGGCGACTATTATCGCAAAGGCGATGTGGTAAAAGGTATCATCAAGCGTGTGGAAATGCGCAACAACGTGCCGTTCATTATGCTGAGTCGGACGGATTCTGATTTTCTGGCCAAGCTGTTGGAGGCGGAAGTGCCCGAAATCGAGGACGGCGTAATCGAAATCAAAAATATCGTGCGCCTGCCCGGCGAACGCGCAAAAATCGCGGTAGAAAGCCACGACGAACGCATTGACCCCGTAGGCGCCTGCGTGGGTATGAAAGGAAGCCGGATCCATGGCATCGTTCGCGAACTGCGCAATGAGAACATTGACATCGTGAACTACACGACCAATACTGCACTCTTTATGCAGCGGAGCTTGACTCCGGCAAAAATCACCACCATCGAATTTGATCATGAGGCCAAACGCGCCGCTGTCTACCTCGATGCAGACCAGGTGAGCCTTGCCATCGGCAAAGCTGGCAGCAACATCAAACTCGCCAGCCGCCTCACGGGCTACGAAATAGATGTGTACCGCAACCAAGCCGAATACGAAATTGACGACGTGGATCTGGAAGAATTCAGCGACGCCATCGAGCCTTGGGTAATCGAGACCTTCAAGAACATTGGCTGTGACACCGCCCGCCAAGTACTCGAACTCAGTGCCGAAGAACTCATTCGCCGAACCGACCTCGAAGAAGAGACCGTGCGGGACGTGATTCGGATTTTGACTGAAGAGTTTGAAGAGGGAAAATAGAGGAACGCGGATTACGCGGATAGGGCTGATTTTTGCGGATTTTTAGTAATCCGCTTAGGATTTCCTTTAAGGAACAAGTTTGGTTCAGCCTTTCATAAACAGCCAACCGGAATAAAATTCGGTTGGCTGTTTTTCTTTTAGCTTGTGCCGGAATAGAATTTAGGCAAAGTCCGGCTTACTTTCCCAAAACCACAGCCTGAACCGCAATCTGGGTACCCTCTGCATAAATCGTGCAATAATACAGCCCCATAGGCAATGTTGGGATTGGTAAAAGCAGCTCCGAGGCGACTGGAGCATCAAAACCTTGTGAAGCCACCAATTCCCCAATGCTGTTCAACAAATTGATTTTCACTGCTTTTTCGAAGGGGAAATCTGATAAATGGATAGTTAAATTGCGCTGACCACTATCTGCCCAGACCTTGATCTTTGCAAGGCTCACAGGCTCTTTAGCAGACGCCAGATTTTCGTAATCATGGGTCATAAAATCCATTCCTCCATCCGTAAGGAGGTTGTTTTGGAAATCGAAAAAGGTAGCGTGCTCTTGATGAGAGCCTTTTCCCCATTGCGTCCAGCAGGGCGAGGATTGCCAGGCTGGCTCCCAATACAGCACACCCGAAGCACCTTTATTGATAAGTTCCTGGGTCATGTCTATTAGCCATTTTCGCTGATTTTGAGGACTTGCGGGTGCATAGCTGGGGTGCAATTCGGTGATCAGGTTGTTGGCATTGTCCTCCCATTGCAAGGTCCATGGATAGCCCGTTTCAAAAATCATAACTTCTTTGCCGGGGTATTCCTGACGTAGCTCGGTTACAATATTTCCTGCGTCTGTGATATTGGTTGGCTTATGCCAGGCCCAATAATACGAAAGCCCAATGACTTCAAAATCTGTCACGCCATTGGCCCAAAATCCTGCCATCAACCAATCGGCATTGTCAGGGCCAGCAATGTGAAGGGCCACTTTAACTGATTTTCCTGTGGTCGTTTCCACATCTCGAACTGCTTTAATAGCCTGTTTAAAAAGTTGGCTGTTCCGATTCCAATCCAAACTCCAACCCGCTGCATCTACCGATGGGGAGAGTAAAATGCCCTTATTGGTCTCATTGCCGATTTGCACCATTTCGGGCAGGAGACCTTCATTATTCAGGTCGAGCAAAGTTTTGGAAATGTAGTTATACAAGGAGTCTTTCAATAATGGCAAATTAGCGACGACATCCAGCCATGCTGAGGGCACCACCTGATGGCTTGGGTCGGCCCAATTATCGGAGAGGTGGAAGTCAAGTAATACGTTCATTCCTTGCGCTTTAGCTCGAATGATGCTTTTGCGAACATCCTGAAAATCTGAATACCGCTTTCCGGCATTCAGTCCGTCGTACCAGACGGGCGTATGCCAAAGCCGCAACCGCACGAGGTTACAGTGGTGGTCTCCAAAAATTTGGTGCACATCTTTTGGTTGGCCTTGTTCCATGTAGACCACCCCACAATCTTCCATTTCATTGACGTAGGAAAGGTCTGCCCCAAAGTAGAACGATTGGGAAAAGACGGTTAAGGTAAAAATGGAAAAGGCAACGGAAAGGATAGATTTCATTAACTGTATTTGTTAAATTCTATAGAAGTGTTTCAGGCAAGGCCGCTACGTTTTTCCACCATTTGCCACCTTGCGTCATCGCGACATGGCGCGAAATAAAAAACTTGCAAACAATCATTTCAAAATAGCATTCCCAACAGCACATTCCAAACATCTCTTCTGGTCACAATATCGGGTTTTCAAATGAATCAATGCTTGCGTTTGAAAAGCATGGCGGGCAGGAACACCGAGTGCCGACCAGCCGTCTACCAAATTGTTTGTTTCAGGTGGTAGCTCTTCTAGTAAAACGAGTGCGCGTTTTTGAGGTTCATCCAAGCCATTTGTTTTCCCATAATGAAAAAGAAATGGTACGATTGTATTAATGACAAGGAGATGCACGAAGTCGCGCCCCAAGGCTTTTTCACGGTTTATCGAAGGCTTTTCGAATTGAAAATGATCCCGCCAATAGCCGCTTGGATGAACGTTGAAAAAGTTTTCAAGTTCACGCAAATTATTGGTTTCCAAGATTTTAGAAAATAAATGGGCTGATTGGTGTACCAAGGCTGCAAATTGGGCCAATCGGACGGTCGGGAAATTTGCCGGACGTAAGCGAAGGAATTTCCATTGACTCAATGGAAGCGGTTCAAGGCCATACTTGTGTGCTAAATGACGGTACTCCCGTGCCAGTTCAATGGGCCAGGCATCCTTGTGTTTTTCTTGCAAAAAGCCTGCTTGACCAAAAATTAAAGCCTCGACTTGCAATAGGCTGGATTTGTGTTTCGCCAATATCAGCAAAGGCAAAGAACGGGCCAATGCCTCAAATGGATCAGCGTTCACTTTTAGTCCAAAATTCCGGGCCAAGAGCCGGTAAAACGCTTCTTCCCAATGGTTTTGAGTGGCATGCAGCGCATCGGCGATGGCTGTGGTTTTGAGTTCCAAGCGTTCCACCAACAATCGGTCGAGCCAATTGAGTCGAACGATGTCGGGTACCTGAGGGAAAAAATGTTGGCATGGAATCCAGGCTGCTTCGTGTTCGAGCCGTTCGTAGTTTTCCAATAATTTGGGTGGAATTCTTCCCTTCAATTCCAGGCAGGGGATGCGCTCACCGTTGGAGCGAAGAATTAGCGTGTCTTCTTCGAGCACGACATGCAGCACCACATTGTCGTAGGACGGGTCAGTGCTGTGCCCATGTGCGATCCATTCGGATGCACGGAGGTGCATCTCAACATTGCCTGCCCAAATGGTGTCGCCAATGCGGAGCCTTGCGTTGAAAAAATCTGGGCCAGCGTGGGTGTTTTGCTCCCCAATGATTTGAATTTCAATGGGTTGGGATTCAGTTGTGTGCAAGTTTCGTGCATCGAAACGACGGGTGCGCCACAGGAAGTGGAGGAATGATTCTCGCATGGTAGTTTTCATTTTTTTCCCGCCAAAGCACCCCGCCGCCGCCAAAGTCTAAGGCAAGTAAAGGTGCGTAGGAAGGCTGGTCAATAAATTTGATACATCATTTTGGGGGATATTGATTTTGGGGGTAAAAATGTACTTAAAAGGATACTAGGCTAAACAAAGTTAAGAAATAAATTGGAAAAACCATAAGGATTATCAATTGCCCACTAACACCCGTTCCTAAAAGGACAAAAATTCCCTTATCCTTCCGACCTTTGCATTTGCTATGAACCACCCAATCGCAACATTCCCGAACGAAACCTATCTAAACGGCCTAAGTGATGCAGATACCAGTGTCGTGAATGCCTTTTACAATGAGTTTCGGCAACCTGTGGCGAGAGCTGTGGAGTCTGCGGGCGGAAGTTATGCAGACGGTAACACCTTTTTCCGAGTTGCAGTGATCCAGACCGCTGGGTTGGTCCAGGCGGGCAGATACCCTTCAGATGTTCCAATTTACCTTTATTTGAAAAATCTCGCCCTTGTGCAATACAAGGATTGGTTGCTGGAAAAGGGACAGGAACTCCCACCTGCACAGATTCCAACGGACGATGAAGTATCAGTTTTAGCCGCCCTTCCCAATTCAATTGATATTAGAGAAACACGGCTTCAAATCCGCGCCAAACGTCAATTTGCAAATCTAGCCGTAGATGACCAAAGACAAATCATGAGCCTGGCAAACAGTCTCAAGGCCGAGAATTCAGAAGCGCCAAGCGTAGAAACCGGCCAGAATAAGCTGGCAATCGAACGCTACAAAAACCTATTGAACCTGCGTGAGCAAGTATGGGATCAAACCTTGCCTGGATGGGTTATTTTTCCCTTAACGGATTCTAATTTCCACCAAACTTGGTTGGCTTGCGAGGCATTAGAACGCCAATTGTATTCCAGTCAAGTACCTATCTCCAGTGAGAATAAAACCATCCGCTATGCATTCATAGTGTTAATAATCCTCACCTTGGGTTACTCAGCGTTCACTTGGTTCACCCGCGATCGTACCCCAGCAGAAGTGTATGATAACAACTTTAAGCCTCCATCCAGTATCCTGGAGGACATGGCTAGGCGTTATGCCAATGACAGTATTGCACCGATTAGACCGGAGCTTTGTACCATAGCATTCAGCCAAGCGGATGCACATTACAAAAAACGAGCCTGGCGCGACGCGGCTACTGAATTGGTAGGCATGATGGACGATTCGTTGAAAATTTGTCAATCGGATGCTTTGTTTTATCTGGCTATCTTAGGGCTACAAATGGACAAGCCAGAACTGACCATAGAATGCATTGCTAAAATTGAGGATTTGGACCGATTTGGGGAGGACATTTATTGGTATATGGCCTTGGCTTATGTGAAAATGGCGGCCATTGACCCATCAGAAAAAGACATTGCACGTCGCGCTGTGGAGCGCGCCCTTTCGAATACTGAAATACCGGAACGACGCACACAAGCGGAAAAAATGCTAGAAGAACTTTCAGAATGACAGAACTCATAAAAAAATATTTTCCTGACCTAAATCCTATACAAAGCGCTCGTTTTGATCAACTTGAACCGCTTTACCAGGAGTGGAATGAAAAAATTAACGTGGTATCCCGATTAGACATTTTAAACCTTGAAGAACGTCATATCCTTCATTCACTTGCGATCGCCAAGGTAATTCAATTCAAGCCGGATTCACAGGTGCTCGATCTCGGTACCGGAGGAGGATTCCCCGGCATCCCGCTGGCGATCCTTTTCCCCGAAACCAATTTCGTGCTGGTAGACAGTACGGGAAAAAAAATTCTCGTAGTTCAGGAAGTGGCCAAGGCACTTGGGCTCACAAACGTGACGGCCATACATGGCCGCGCTGAGGAAATAAAGATGAATGGCCAGTTTGATTTCGTCCTTTCGAGAGGGGTTGCCAGTCTGGACAAGCTCTTGATTTGGAGTCAAAAATTTTTGAAGAAAAAACATTTTCATGTGTTGCCTAATGGCATTCTTGCATTAAAGGGAGGTGATTTGACCGCTGAAATCCGTGATTTGCCTGGTAAGGGCAAGGAATACACAGAGGTTTTTCCGATTCGAAATTTTTTCCGAGAAGGTTTTTTTGATGAAAAATGGATTGTTTATGTACAGGGTTGAAAGTGTCCCTCGTAAAAATCCCTACCGATCATATTTGTGCAAGTCATATCGCTCTATAATTCCAATCAATTTCTCTGCGTAGGTTCGATCAGTGGCATACCCGACCGATTTCAACCCATAAGCCCAGGCGCGATAATCCCGACCATGGCGCTTGAGTTTAGCGTACCTGCCCGATGCAAGCAATTGGCTGTGGGCCCTCCAACTTTCCCAAGGTGATGGGAACTTTCTGAAAAAATCTTTGTGGGTATCGTCTGTGAAATTGGAACAGTGTCCTTTTTTGCAATTTTTCGAAAAACACTTCATACCAAAATGATTGTTATTGGAGACGGCTAACTTGCTCGTGCCCGCCCGACTTTCAATAAGGCCTTGAGCTAAGCTGATACTGGCCGGAATCCCATATTGTTGCATTTCGCCCTTCGCTATTTTGTTGAATCTTTCGATATAATCCATTGATTGCTCACGAAAGAGTTCGTTTGCAGAAACTGGAGCAGCATCGTTTTTTTTGTTTCGAGCTGGTCTGGTTTTACGTGGAATTTCTTCCGCACTTCCAACATCCAAGGTGGTTTCTCGGGCCCAATTGGCTGCTGTTGAGTTGCCTCTTGTCAACAAGCCAGATTCTCCATCCGGCCCTAGAAGCAAAAATCCTGTGCCTGCCAAGATGCACAATTGAACCAATGTTTTCCGCTTGAAAATCCCAAATGACCAGCGATTTGCCTGAAAACGCAGGGCAACCCAACTTCGTCGCAAGCGGAGCCATACCAAGCGCATCAGCTTGGGCAAGGGCATGTTTTCGGGTGATTCCCAAACAAAAGTGCTGGGTAAATAACTCGATTTTTTCGAGCGGCTTTGGTTCGTGCTGGTACTTCCTGCTTGTTTGGTGCTGTTTTCGGTCTCGAAGTACCATTTGTTTTTTCCCATGGCGGTGATTGATTTATTTTGTGATGTAAAAGAAGTACGGACAAGCCTCCGAGTTTTGCTCGCCTTTCCATTGTTTCGGCGAGCAAAAATAGATACAATTTGTTTATTAAGTAGCCTTTTGTAAAATATTTTAAAACAATTTTTTAGGCATAATTTTTAAAAACATCTAAATTGTTGAATTTCATGGCTTTTTGTAAATTTTAGTAGCTTTATTTTAAAACAAAAAAAATTTAACAATTTTTTGGGGAGGCCCATTGGTTCATCCGTTTTAATAGGGCCTTTAGGCTTCAGTTTGGAATTTTTTCAGCGCTGCATGAACGGGTCTTCTGGTTTAGCAATGATTAATACGCTGCTCTTCCAACCCTTCCTCAAATTTTTGCACCATGCTAAGCAGCGTTCGGAGCGGTATTCCCGTTTTATGTGCCGAAACGTGTGGCATTTAGGTTCCGTTCTACCAAGAAACCTTGAATTTATGCCAATCGTTTAGGATTATTTATGGAAAACCGTGCGCCGGACGAGCATTGCTCACCCTCCAACGAGAATCAACACCATGGACATTGCCCTTAATTTGGAACGTGCAGAACGCGACTTTATAGATGCCCTTACGCGCCAAGAGCGTTGGGCCCAACAACAGGTTTATGAGGAACATTATAGCCGTATGATGGGTATCTGCATGCGTTATGCTGGCTCCCGTGATGAGGCCCTAGACCTCCTTCACGAGGCTTTTATCAAGATTTTTCAGAACATTGTTCGATACAAGGCAGGCACCTCCCTAGGGGCTTGGATTCGTACGATTGTAGTCAACACTTGTATAGATTATTACCGTCGAAATACCCGTCGCAGAACCGAGGATATTGATTCTGTGCACACCCTCTCTACGGATGACCCGGATGTACTAAGCAATTTGACAGAACGAGAAATTCTGAATGCCGTTCAACAACTTTCGCCTGCTTACCGCGCAGTTTTTAACCTTTATGTGGTAGAAGGTTATTCTCACAAGGAAATTGGAGAATCTCTCGGAATAACGGAAAGTACCTCTCGAAGCAATCTTGTGAAGGCTCGTCTGAAACTTCAGGAAATTTTTGCTTTAAGAAGGATGGAGTTTGAGCTTTAATAAGGACAGGATTCAGGTGAGCATCCCAAAACCAAGTTTTATCATTCCAAGCACCTTACAATGCCAACCAAAAGTTGGTATTACTCAATAAAAAATGGACTTGCAGAAATTCGACACGACCCTTAAATCGGCACTAGAGAACCTTGAAGTGCCATTTGACGCAAGCACCTGGACTGCGCTCGAAGGCCGTCTTGACGCCTTGCCTGCGCAAGATGCTTTAGATAAGGTGGTGCGGCCAGCTTTGGATCGCATCGAAACACCTTATGACATGGGTTCATGGTCAGCCCTTGCGAATCGGATGGAAAGCATAGCCCGGGTACGGCGGCTAAGGATGACCAAGATTGCTGAAATGGCGATCTTCCTGCTCTTACTGCTCAATTTAAAAGGTTTTTTTGGAATCGTGGAGTCCGTTACGAATCCAAGCCCAGTGAAAAATGAAAAACTAGAGCCAATTGCTAAATCCCGTTCCACCAAGGCGAAAAATCAGCCTGCTTCAAGCGACCGTGCCAACCAAAATGCAGCCTCGAATAATAACCTAAACCTTGCCCAACAAGTAGTGGCAATGGTGCAAGGCCTTGCCGCTACGTTGACCCAACGGGTTGAAAATGAAGATATAACATCGGAGGCCAATGCTCCCCAAGCAATTGCTTCCAGTGGCTCAGTATTGGATCACGCCCATTTTTACAGTCAATCTGGCGTGGTCAAATTTTCGTTCGGTCCAGTTTTGCCAGCTCACCCAGTGGAGCCTGTATTATTCGCTAGTTCCACGATTTCGATTCCTGGTTTTAAGATTTCAAAAGCCTCTAAACCGTCTAGTTTTTACGCTGCTACTTTTGGAACTTTGGACAAGAATTACCTGCGTGATGGCGACCACTCTGACAAAAAAACCGGGTATGGGGGAGGAGTGGCCGTCGGTTACAGAAAAGAAAAATGGGGCGTAGAAGCAGGGCTCCAGTATACACAAAGGAGTTATGAGCCGGAGTTAAATAACGTTACCTATCAAGATGACCTCAACGGGGTTTCCTTCTACCATATTGACAAGGTAGAAGCAGAGGTTTTCTCTGTGCCTGTAAAAGCAACCCGCCGTATCGCCAAACTAGGCAAGTCAACGGCCCATGTAGTGGCGGGTGCGACGGCGAATTTTGCGACGAGCAAAAGTTACGCCTACCAAACAACGCATTTCCCGCCTAAGTCAGGTTCTGACCCAGCCGGCCCAGTTTCGCCCCTTCCCAACGCAAAAGGCGTTTTAGAAAATGGTGGCCTCCACTACAATGCCTACGCGACTGCCGATCTCGGCTTAAGAATGGAACACCCCATTGGCAAACGGTATATTGCCTTTGTAGAACCAATTTATCGTCAATCGCTCGGGGGAGGTTTAGGTCCCAACCCAGCACGACTTAGCACCTTTTCCTTACAGGCAGGGGTGATGGCGAGCCTTTAATGAGTCAAAAATACACAGTTGAAAGTAACAAGTTTTGCCTCTCGATTTACGACAACGATTAAGTTGCTACATCCCACTTTCAAGTACTAAATTTTATGGTCAATTAACCTACCTTTGCGCGCCTTTTGGCGGACATTGACCATGAAGAAACTGTTTTTACCTGCTTTTGCCCGCGCAAGCTTTGGCTCAAAGGGTCGCAAGGCCATAGCGGGTTTCATAGCAATACTTTGTTGCACCCTCTTGTGGCACTGTGGCAAGGGAGAGGGTGAAAAAAAGGAGGACAAATTGTTGGCAAGGGTTTACGACCGCAACCTTTATCTTTCTGAGTTAGAAGGCGTTGTACCTGAAGGCACTATAACTTCTGACAGTGCATTGCTAATTTCAGCTTACATTCAACGTTGGCTGCGCGAACAATTAATGATGTATGAAGCAGAACGTAACATACCCAATGACTTGGACATTGACGAACTCGTTCGCAGTTATCGGGCTAGCCTCGTTCGTTTCAATTTTGAGGAGCAACTGATCGCAGAAAAATTGGACAGTACGGTTTCAGAAGACGAATTGCGGGCCTATTACGAAAACAACAAGGATCAGTTTCAACTTGCAAGCACCATCTTAAAGTGTTTGGTGCTCACCATCTCGACCAAGGCTCCGCAAAACGAAATCAACAAACTTTGGTACAGCCACAACCCCGCAGACGAGGCCAAACTCTATGCTTTTGCGAAGCAATGGGCGTCCTTGGCATTGCTCGATTCAGAAAAATGGTACACCCTTCAAGAAGTGTCCGCGTTGTTGCCCAAGGGAACTTTGACTGCTGAAAACGCGGTATCGCGCCGAGATGGCACACTTTCAGACGGCGATTTCAGGTATTATTACCGTGTAATCGAAGCGGTGCAAGGAAAAACCACTGCTCCGTTTGATTACGCAAAAGACCAGACTTTGAAAATTATCCTCCACAAACGCAAACAAGAACTTTTGGAACGTTGGAAAGAGGATTTATACCAAAAAGAAATGCGGCGTGAGAATATTAAGATCGTTCAGTAATTTGATGTTGGACGGTGGACTTTGACTCTCACAGTCTTCAGCGGCGTTTATCCAAAGTCCAACATCTACCATCCAATGTCCAACAAAGATTATTAATGAAAAATATCATTCGATTCATTCCAATTTTACTTCTTCCACTTGGTCTGTTTGCACAAAACGACCGGGCAGTGATTGAGCGCGTTGTGGCTACAGTGGGGGGTGAGATCATTTTGCTCAGCGAGGTGCAAGAGCAATATGGTTTTGCAAAAAAAGACCAGCCAGAATTGCCACAGGAATATCAGTGCGTGGTGTTACAAAACCTCATAGTGCAAAAACTTTTGGTGTATCAAGCCAAACTTGATTCCGTGGAGGTGACAGACGTGGAGGTTGAAGCACAGATTGATGCTCGAATCGATCGGCTTCGTGCCTACTTCAATCAAGACGATAAGGCCATTGAAGAGTTTTATGGCCAAAGTGTGAGCCAAATGAAATCTCAGCTCAGTTCGGATATGCGCAACCAGATCCTGGCGGAAAGGATGCAGGGTAAAGTGACGGAGAAAGCAACCATCACACCTTTAGAGGTGCAACGTTTTTTTGGCAATATTCCCAGGGACTCTCTGCCGTATTTCAATGCCGAGGTTGAAATTCGAGAAATCGTATTTAAGCCAAAGGTAAATGCAGCAGAACACGAAAAGGCACGCGAGCGCATCGAAGATTTGTACAATCGCATTGCCCAGAAAGGTGAAGATTTTGCAGAGCTTGCCAAAAAATTCAGCGATGACCCAGGCAGTGGTGCGCAGGGTGGAGACTTGGGTTTTCAGAAGCGGGGAACCTTCGTGCCTGAGTTCGAAGCTATGGCTTACAAACTGGAAACCAACCAGTTAAGCCCTGTTTTAGAGACTGAATTTGGTTTCCACATCATTCAACTTTTAGAGCGCCGTGGCAACCTGATTCATTGCCGGCACATTCTCATAAAGCCAGAAATTACAGAAGCAGATATGGATGCATCCAAGGCCAAACTAGATACGGTGCGGCAACTCATTAATGATGGCAAGCTTACCTTCACGGATGCCGTAAAAAAGTACGGTGACAAAAACCAGCAAAGTTTCAACAACGACGGCCGCGTGGCAAACCCCCGTACTGGCAATTCCTATTTTGAGGTGGCTGATTTAGAGACCAGTATTTTTTTCGCGATTGATGGTCTCAAAGAAGGAGATGTCGCTGAGCCTTTCAGGTTCAAAAGTCAAGACGGAAGCGATCAATTCCGGATCGTGCAACTTGTGAGCCGCTCGAAACCCCACAAAGCTGATTTGAAACTCGACTACGGAAAAATCCAAGTTGCCGCGCTGGAACAAAAGAAGGGCGATTATACTGAAAAGTGGGTACTTGAAAAACTGAATACAACCTATCTCAGTGTGAGCGATTTGTTCCTAAATTGCCCAAACCTCGAAGAGATGATTGGGATTTCGGCAGCAAGAAGGCAGTGATGGCAAATAGTTTTTCTGGTTATTTGGGGGTTTGTTGGCTCCGCTCACCGCATTCAATTGATTACAATAACGCAATCCCCACCCACTTTGATTTTCAGGCGCAAATAACTTTGCGTTACATCTATTTAAATATGATTTTTTTGCAAAAAATAAAACCCCACGCGCTCGGAATCTTGTTCCTGATCGCTGCCCTATTTCCGCTTTCTGTTACGGCGCAAACGCCTGAAACGCTCTTGCCTCCGCTTGATTATTCGCAACAGAAAGAATACGAAATTGGTGGTGTGCGCGTCACAGGTGCCCAGTTTGCAGACGTAAACACACTCATTTCGCTTTCTGGCCTTCGGGTAGGAAACAAGTTGCGGGTTCCTGGCACAGAGTTTAGTAACGCAGTACGCACGCTTTGGAACCTCAAACTTTTTACCGACGTACGTATCAACCAAGAGCGGACGGTGGGGGATAAGATTTTTCTAGAGATTGAGGTGAGGGAGCTGCCACGATACACCCGGCACTCTTATTTGGGGGTGAAAAAAAGCAAACACGACGACCTGAACGGCATAATCAACAAGTTCCTTCAAAAAGGCTCCATCCTTACCGATAACTTAAAGGCTACGCTGATACACGAATTGGAGGAGTTTTATGTGGAAAAGGGCTATTTGAACGCCAGAGTAAAAGTCAACTCGTTCCCAGACGAACGCGCCACCAATGCCATCCGTTTGGAATTTGTGATTGCACCCGGCAAAAAGGTGAAAATCCAAGATATCCGTTTTACTGGAAACAAACATGTTAAATCGCGGGTTTTGCGCAAAAAAATGAAGGAAACCCATCGAAAGCGCAAACTTTTTAAAAAATCAAAACTCGTACGCGAACTCTACGAAGAAGACAAGCGCAAAATTGAATCCTACTACAACAACCTCGGTTTCCGCGACGCACGGGTTACAAAAGACAGCATTTGGCGTACAAAAAAAGGCCGAATCAACATCCACCTGGACATAGAGGAAGGCAATCGCTATTACTTTCGCGATATCCGCTGGAAAGGCAACACACTGTACGAAACAAAGTACCTCGACCAAGTGCTGGGCATCAAAAAAGGCGATGTTTTCAATCAGGACCTTTTGGACACGCGACTTTCGTTTAGTCAGGACGGACGCGATATTTCGTCGCTTTATCTTGACAACGGCTACTTGTTTTTCCGAGTTGACCCCGTAGAAACTGCCATCGAAAACGACTCGATTGATCTCGAACTCCGCATCTACGAAGGCCCTCAGGCCACCATAGATCGAGTCGTCATCAAAGGCAACGACCGTACGCACGAGCACATTATCCGCCGTGAACTGTTCACCCGCCCCGGCGATAAATTCAGCCGGGCCGACATCATCCGCTCCCAGCGGGAAATTGTGAACCTCGGCTATTTCAACCCCGAGGCGCTCGGAATCAACACGCCCGTAAATCCAGATCGTGGCACGGTAGACATTGAATATACGGTAGAGGAAAAACCCTCCGACCAACTTGAACTTTCGGCGGGCTACCAACCAGCAACGGCATTCAGCCGGGGTGGTGTGATTGGGACTTTGGGGGTAACATTCAATAACTTCTCCATCCGCAACATCAAAAACCGGGAAGCTTGGAATCCGCTCCCGCAAGGCGACGGACAACGTTTCAGCCTCCGCGGACAAACGGCAGGCGAACGCTTCCAGTCCTACAATATCTCCTTCACGGAGCCTTGGATGGGCGGTAAAAAGCCTAATTCACTTACGGTTGCAGGTTTTTACAATCGCTTTGCATCCGGTTTTTCAGGTTCAGAGAGTTTTCAGAAACTTGAAATCCTGCAAGGTACCGTCGGTTTTGGTACCCGTTTGAAATGGCCCGACGACAACTTTATTTTCCGCGCCGATGCCGACATTCAGACCCTGAAACTCAGTAATGCACTCTCTTTTGCTTTCCGTGATGATTTAGGAAGGGTGGTGTCCGATGGTATTGTGCACAACTACAGCCTCGGGATCACCTTGGCAAGAAATAGCATAAACGATCCTATTTTCCCTAAGCAAGGCTCGCTCATTTCTATGAAAATGAACGCCACGCCGCCATACTCGTTGTTTAAAAACGAAAGCTTCTATCAAACAGCCAGTGTTGGAGAGATTTACAAATATGCTGAATATGTCAAATGGCGTATAGATGCAGAATGGTACACTACCCTGGTGGGCAAGCTTGTACTGAAAACCCAAGCCAAAATCGGCTTGTTGGGAAGATGGAGCGATAAAACCAGCCTGAGTCCCTTCGAGCGTTTCGAACTTGGTGGTGATGGTTTGAACAACCAAAATTTTGGCCTCAATGCGCGTGATATCATCAGCTTTCGCGGGTACAATACCAGCGATATTATGTCGCGTTACCCAGGTGGCGCTGGTGTGTTCAACAAATACACCGTTGAACTTCGGTATCCGATCTCGCTCAATCCACAAAGCACGATTTTTGTAACAGCATTCGCACAGGGCGGCAACGCTTGGGGGCGGGCACAGGACTTTAACCCTTTCGATATCAAACGTTCTGTGGGCATGGGCCTGCGCGTGTTCCTTCCGATGTTCGGTACGCTCGGATTTGACTATGGTATTGGCATTGACAAACCGGAATTCTACCCAAGCCGCAAAATCAGTGACTACGCACGGTTTAGTATCGTTCTAGGCTTTGAGCCAGATTAAAGCCGACGAACAAATAGGATAAACAATCGGAGGCCGCTACGGCGTGAACCCATCCCATGGGTGAAAGTCAACGGATGGGGTCAAGCCGGAGCGGCCGCTGATTGTTTTAAAGATTTGTTAGTCGGCTGTAATCTGTCTCAAAGCCGAGAACGTTAAGAATCCGT
>JBBQSW010000029.1:0-15851 GCA_038213575.1 Chitinophagales bacterium
CTGCAAACAAGGCAAGCGGAAGATTTCTATTCGGATTTTTAATCTCTCCACCGATAAACCCGAGCGTGTTCCAGCCTTCATAAGCCCAAAATGCTGCCAGCAAGGCTGTAAACATGGCTTTTATGAACGCAAAATCAGTCCATTCCCGCTGCACAAACGTGGTGGCAGGCGTCTGGAAATTGGCCATGCTGCCTCCGCCAAAAGCCAAGCCTGAAATCACGATCCCCAACAGCCCAACGATCACAAGTCGAGTAGCCCAAGTGCTTAGGGCTGCTGCATTTTTCAGCCCACGGGTGTTGATGAAGGTCAAACTTAAGATCAGGGAAATGGTGAGTGCTTTTACCCCTGCATTTTCAAAAGGCTTGAACACCAGAAACTCCATGCTTTCGATGCATTCTGGCAAATGTGGCAGTGGGAATATCGAATTGAACGACTGCGAAAACACATAAGCAATGCCCGCCACAGCCGCCGTTTTGATCACGGCAAAGGTGCTCCAGCCCCACAAAAAAGCCATGAACCGCCCATAAATCTTTTTGAAATAAACATACTCGCCACCTGAATCGGCCATCATGCCCGCTATTTCGGCATTGCTGAGCGCGCCGCAAAGGCTGATAATCCCGGCCAGCACCCAGGCCCAAAGCACCAGATCGGGCGAGAGCAATTCTGCCGACATGGGCGCGACTTTTTTATACACGCCTGATCCGATGACGGAACTAACGACTAGAATGGTAGCGGCAGCGAGTGTAACGCTGCGAACGAGTTGGCCTTGTTGTTTTTCCATGATGGGGCAAACGTAATATTAAAATGGATTAAACTGCAAAACAGAAGAACAGCAAAGCCGCAAAATGTAAAATAGCGAGCGGTGTGCCGCGTTTGATTTTACGGTTCAATCTTCCAACTCTCCCAGCAGCCACTCCCTTTCCGTCAGTACGGGTGCAGCCTTGATTTCTTCCCGCAATTTTATTCGTTCTGCCGCACTGTTTGGGTTGATAGCCAATAGTTTGCGAATAAAACGAATAATGGCCAAGTAGTTGTCGCGGTGGTAGCCCAATACCTTTTTGCGGCGCAGGTAGATTTGGATACTGTCGAGTTGGTTTTCCAGCGCATCCAATTCACTCAGTGAAAAGTAAATTTTACAAAGCATGGTCTTGGCCGCCAAATTGTGCAATACATCATCGTATTCAATGCGCAAGAGATGCTGCATGGCCACCCTAAGCCCGCCCGTTTCATAGTGGTAGCGGGCCAAGTTGAAGTTCACCGCACCTTCTCGATGGCTTTCCGCCAAAAGCGGTGCATAATGGTGCAAAAAACTTTTCACCCACTCAAATTCCCTCAATCGAAGTCCTGTTCGCGTGATGTTGTTGTATGTAAAGCGAGAGAGCACCCCGTTTTCAAGCAATGCCCCGTGCCGCAACCCCGATTGGTACAAATCAAAGATTTCCCGCGAAAATCGCTCCTCTTGTTGGTTGATCCGGCGAATACAAAAGTTGATGGCCATTAAAAAAAGGTCGTGGGTCTCCGACATTGAAAACTGGGGCGAATGTTCCTGCAACAAGGACTTTAGCCGGGCAAAATGATAGTCGCTGCCCTCCGCGCCCAACTGTGCAAAGTAGCCGTGGTAGTACACTGCTACTGCGGGGATTTTCAGATAACGATGTCCGTGGAGAAAACCTAACACATTGTCTAGCAGTCCTTTATCGTACATTTGTTTGGTTACTTGCTGATGGCTTAGCAGGAGACACCCTGTGCGGAGTTTGTCACAGATAAAGGCCACATCCTGTGCATCGGAAAGTTCTTGGGCATTCGATGATTTAGCCCGGCCCTGTTGGAGCGACAAGTGGTAGGCTTCCCAGTGGAGCCGGTATTCAGCACGATGAAATTCGCTGCCTCGGAGTTTGTCCAGCTCAAGCCGTTTGCGGGCATATCTGAGCATGGCCGCAGCGGGTTCTTCGAGGTGGAGCCGGCGCAGGGATTCCAAGGTAGCAGCGTTGCGCAAGTGTTCCTGCAATTCCCAATCTTATTGAGCGAGGAATTTTTCCACCGTTTCAAGTAGGTAGTTCGTGAGGTGGTATATCCGCTTTGGGTCTTTTTCTCTTCCAGCAAACAGATGCGCTTCCAACTTTTCCTTGCTCAATGTCTGGGTTTCCAAGTTATCTTTTAAATAGTCAAACAATTGTGCTACCCCTGGATGGGTAACATGATAGGGTGAGCGAACGAATTTTTCCAAAGCCCGCAAACGGTCTTTTGGCAAAGCCCGGAGGATGAGTGTTAATGGCGAAGTACGCATTTCAGATTTTTTGAGCGCGTTCACCAAAGTGTTGCACACCTGAAAAGTTTAAAAAAGTGTGCTACACTTTCGGGAACAGGCTCGATTTTTTCACAAGTTTGTTCGGCAAAAGAAAACAAAATCTGAAAACATTGCAATTAGTTTTTTTAAAAAGTATTGATTTTCAATTACTTAAAAAATAAAGTTTGAAAATTAAAATTGAGAATGAGTTAAAATTGTCTTTGTTTACCCCCTTTTCCCGCCTCACTTTTGTACCGTGATAGTATGAAGGCAATCGGCCACCAAACTATCTCGCAGTAATCCCCCGCTATTTTCACTGAAAAAAAATCGCACATGAGCATTACACGAATCCTGACTTTATGCTGCCTTCTTCTTGCGGGCAACGCTTTTTCCCAAGGCTTTCTTCGGAGCTATACGCCCGCATCTTCCAAAGCCCAGCAAATTTTGCAAACTGCGGATGGCGGTTTTTTCATGGCGGGGCAAGTAAGCGATCCTCAAACCTTGTTCCTGACCCGCACCGATGCATCCGGTCAAATCATTTGGGAGAATCACCTCTCGCTCAATCAATCCCGCGCGATTGCAACTTGCGCAGCGCCGGATGGCGGATTTGTCGTTTTGGTGGAGAACTATTTGGACAATCTGGAAAATAAAAATGCACTGCTGAAACTCGATGCTTCGGGAGCGCCCCAATGGACCACCATCCTCCAGAATGTGAGCATTGCCAACGGATTGAGCGACCTTGTTCTGCTCACAGAAGGCAATATTATGGCCGCCGGAACCACCCGTGATGCGAATTTCAACACCCGAAACTGGCTGGTCAAAATCGCTCCCGATGGCAGTATCCTCTGGGAGAAAATTTTTGGGGCAAACGGGCGGGTCATCAAACAGATCATCGAACTGCCCTCTGGCGACCTTGCGGTAAGTGGGCATCTTACCGACTTATACCTCGCCAAATTGACATCAAACGGCGATTTGATCTGGGAACAAGACTACTTTGCACCCTCAACACAGATCAATTATGACCTGCTTGCCACCACCGATGGAAACATCGCTATGCTGGGCACTACACCCAACACCACTGCGGGAACGCTGAGCCTCTGCGTCTTGAAGGCCGACCAAAATGGCAATCTGTTGTGGTTTAAAACCCACTATCCATTCCCAACTGGCAGCGATGCACTGCCCGTATTGTACGCTTTTACTCAAGACGATGCGGGCAATTTTTACATCCCGCTCTGGGGATTTATAGACGACCCATTGGATACAGACCTCGAAATCCTGAAACTTTCGCCCACGGGTGTGGCGCTTTGGAAACACACGCTCGATATGCCAGGCAATGCATTAGACATCCTGAAAACCAGCGACCAGCACCTCGCCATTGTGGGCGACAATAATGGGGTGCCGACCAATGCTTTGTTCTTAAAAGTTGACTTGGAAGGCGATTTTTTAAGCAATAAAATCGCCGGAAGTGTTTTCCGCGACGACGATGTAGACTGCCTTTTGACTATCGGCGAGCCGGGCTTGGCTGACTATATCTTGAAAGCAGAAAATACCTTGGGAGAGGTCTTTTACAAAAAAACCAACCCCGACGGCAGCTACGAAGTGCGCGTCACGGAGGGCGATTTTGATCTTACAGTCACTTCCGCTCTTGCGCCCGCCTCCTTCTTTTCGCAATGTGACACCCTGACACTGAACGTTGCAGGGGTAAGTCAAACAGTGAATGCAAGCCCTATCGGGGTAGATATTTTGGGCGGATGCCCCTTGCTTTCTGTGGAGGTTTCAGGGGGCCTGTTGCGCCGTTGTACAGCCACCAATTATTCAGTGAACTGGTGCAACGCTGGCATCCTTCCTGCTGAGAACGCCGTGATCCAAGTCATCAAAGACCCGCTGCTTGTTTACCTCAACAGCAACTACCCTTTGGCTTCACAATCGGGCGACACTTTGGTTTTTAACATCGGATTGGTGCCAGCGGGCGGTTGTGAATCCATGCAGGTTCAATTCAGTGTAGCATGCGAGGCCAATCTGAACGATGTGCTCTGCGTCAAGGCGCATATTTGGCCTGATAGCACTTGCATTCCACCAGACCTCCTATGGGATGGCTCCCAAATCGAAGTAACGGGCGAATGCAATGGCTCGGAAATCGAATTCAAAATAAAGAATACGGGCACAGGAAACATGACACAAACCGCTGAATATGTGATCATTGAAGATGAAATTATGTTTACACAATCCTCATTTCAACTGATAGCGGGCGCGGAAATGACCTCCATACGGACACCTATGCCCGATGATTCATGCATTGCCCTTCAGGTATTTCCGAATCAAACCACGCTGCTCCGTCGGCCCGTAGCAGTGGTGGCCAATTGCACGGCCAACGGCAATCTTAGCCTGCTCCTGAACTTGCCCAACAACGAAAACGAACTTGCCGAGACCGTTCATTGTGACGAAGTAATTGGCGCTTATGACCCAAACGACAAGGTAGGATTCCCCCATGGGCTTACACCCGCGCACTACCTTGAGCGAGGCCAGGACATTGAATACCGAGTCCGTTTTCAGAATACGGGCAACGACACCGCTTTCTTGGTCCTAATCCTTGACACACTGCCTGCCACGCTCGATCCGGCCACCATTCGCCCGCTGGCAGCAAGTCACGACTACATTTGGGATGTGACGGGCAACGGCATCATTGCCTTCACTTTTGCTGACATTCTGCTGCCCGATAGTAATATCAACGAGCCGGCATCCCACGGTTTTGTTTCATTCCGCGTGAGCCAAAAAACAAACCTTCCAAACGGGACGCTCATCGAAAACTCCGCTTCCATTTACTTTGACTTCAATGAACCGATACTGACCAATACCTGGCATCACACCATTGGAACGCCTCAAACTGTTTCTGCTCAAGCCCCTTCAGGCCTTGTGGAAAAACTGGACGTGCTCGTATCGCCCAACCCTATGAGCGAAGCGGCCCAATTTGTGCTGCTCGGCCATACGCCTCAAAGCGACCTGCGTTTCAGACTTTTTGACCCTTTGGGGAAACTGCTTCAGGAAGAAGTTTTTTCGGGGAACCACTATACCCTCCAAAGGAAAAACCAGTGCGCAGGATTGTATTTCTGGCAAATAGAAGCCGCTGGAAAGGTGCTGGCACGGGGAAGGGTAGCCCTGGAATAGAGGGTGTTAAGTGTTAGCACGGCCTTCAGACACAAATTCATTCATTTTCAATCAATTCACTTATGAAAAATATACTCGCATTCCTTTTTCTTTTAGCCGCCTTCAACCAAATAAACGCACAATGTATTGTGCTGGGCAATTGCCAGACATCGGTTCAGGCCTGCGACCATTCCACGAACAATGCCAGTCTTTGGAACGAATCCTATTGGTTTGATTTGGCAAACAACACCCAGGATCTAGCCGATGCTATGGTTATCTCAAACCTGATGGTAAGAGATACTTGTCCGGGCGCGAGCGCAAACCTGCGTTACCTGCTGTTCCTTGATTTGGACAAAAATGGCAGTTGGGAAACGGTCATAAAAAGTTGGGAGCCACCCGCCCCCGGCACGGTCAGCTTTGACAACTGGAACAACCCCAATTACGATGGAGGAGCGGTTCGCGTATTAGATGAGCGTCCGGTACCCACTGGCGACAAATATCAGTTTGCCATAGAAACTACGGTCATTGGCGACACTACGCAGGCTCATCTGCGCTGGAATACCCAAAACCAGCCCAACACATTTGTCAACACAGAACTCCCTTACGCTACCCACAAAATCAGATGGCTGGTAGATGACAACTTGGGCAACAACAGTGTTTGCGAATACCCAATCGTGGTCAATGATTGCCAAACGCCGACCATAGTTTGCCTCAACGGCCTCACCGTCAATATTATGCCTACGGAGCAAATCACGCTTTGGGCCGCTGACTTTTTGCAATATACCGAAGACAATACCACGCCCGCCGGTTTAATCCAGATGGGTATTCGCAAATGTGGTGAAGGCTCTGGCTTTCCACTGAACCCTGATGGCACACCGATGGCGTCGGTTACCTTTGTTTGCGTCGAGCTCGGCACGCAATGTGTGGAATTATGGGCCAGAGACGCCGCCGGCAATGCTGACTTTTGTGAAACTTATGTGATTGTTCAAGACAATATCTTCGCCTGCGGTGGCGGGGGAAATGACAACATACCTACGGTAGTTTGTCTCAACGGCTTGTCCGTCAATATGATCGCTACAGAGCAAGTTGAGTTATGGGCCGCCGATTTCCTGCTTTATGCCACGGATGACAATACCCCCGTAAACCTGCTTGAATTTGGGCTTCGCAAGTGCGGCACGGGTTCCGGTTTTCCGGAAGATGGGAATGGTAACCCAATCCTAAATCTGACCTTTGACTGCAGCGAAATGGGTACTCAATGTGTGGAGCTATGGATTCGAGATCTGGATGGAAATGCAGACTACTGCGAAACCTATGCGCTTATTCAAGACAACGCAGGAAATTGCGGTGGCGGAAACCCCGGAGCACCCACAATCGTCTGTATCAACGGACTAACGGTTAATTTGATGCCTTCGGGCGAGGTTGAACTTTGGGGTACTGATTTCTTGCATTATGCCCAAGATGACATCACGCCCAGCAACTTGCTCGAATTTGGCATCCGAAAATGTGGCACAGCCTCCTTGTTTCCAGAGGATGGGAATGGTGATCCAATTGAACAGGTAGTTTTTGATTGTAATGAGTTGTATGTCCAATGCGTTGAACTTTGGGCCCGCGACGAGGACGGAAATGCAGATTACTGCGAAACTTATGTGATTGTGCAGGATAATGCAGGCAACTGCAACCAGCTTGCTGCTCAAATTACGACTTGTGTCACCAACCATTGCAATGCCTCTCCGGTACACGGTGCCTTGATTTCTAGCAACCTTTTCTATTTAGGCGCCATTGGACCCTTGGATCCAGCAGGTTGCGCACGCTTCCCCACCGCCTCTCCCCAGATTGGAAATGTCAATATTACCCCTGTGAATACCCTTTTTCCGCTCAATGGAGTAACGGTATTTGACCTCATTAAAATCAAACGCTTCATTCTTGGTCTGGATACCGATCTTTCTCCTTATGACATCATTGCAGCCGATGCAAATAAAAGCAGAAGCATCACGGGATTCGACCTGATCGAATTGCGCAAACTACTACTTGGCACCACCGGCGGATTCGCCAACAACAATTCCTGGCGTTTTGTGGATGCAAACTTTGTTTTCCCCAACCCTCAAAACCCCTTTCAAACCGTTTTCCCAGAATTTGCCAACATTCCGAATGCTATTCAGCAAGGCAATTATCAAATCAGCTTCAAAGCCATCAAAGTCGGCGACCTCGACTGCGACGCCTGGCCGGGCTTACATGACCCCAGTCTGGATCGTGGCCTTCCGCAGCGCAGCCTGAGCCTGCCGGATGCCACCGTTTTGAAAGGAGAAACAATAGAAATCTCCCTCCAAATGCCAGAGGCTGGCCAATGGGCTGGCCTGCAAATGAGCTTACAATTCGACCCGGAAAAAGTTGAAATCTTGGAAGTACATGCGGGCAATTTGCCCGGCCTGGATGCGGATGCGTTTTATCAACCGAAACCCGGCGTGTTCAATTTCGTCTGGGCAAGCGAGCAGGCCCAAAACCTTTCGTCCGGACAAGATTTGTTCCGGTTGCGCATCCGCGCCCTCGAATCTTTGAAGATCTCGGAAACATTCAAAGCCTCCAACGAATTTGAAAACCTCGGCAGTCTTGGAGAAGCGCCACAATCACTTACCCTTGATTTCCGCCAAAACGACGCCCCTGTATTGCTCCAAGAAACCACCATTTTGGTACCGCAACCCAATCCGACCACCGCAGGAGCAATTATCCCAATCCGCCTCGGGCAAGCCGAACAAGTGCGGGTGGAAATGGCCGATATTTCTGGTAAAATAGTATGGTTCAATACATTGAATTTGAACACGGGCAGTCATTTGATGGAAATTCCAGCGCAAGCAATGCCGCAAGCGGGCGTGTATGTGTGGCGGGTGCAGACCGGGAGCAAAACAGCGAGCGGGAAGTTGGTGCGGATTTAAGGTAGCACGGCGTTTACTCACTTTACCCTTTTTTACCTTTCTTAAATCCCATTTGACCTCTGCCGTCTTACCCTGCCCGGACTTTTGTGTCGTGAACTAATCAACTTTTTCGACATGAAAAAATGGACTTCCGGGCTTGTCGCGCTACTTTTTTGCGCCCAACTATTCGCCCAAGACCTCACCCAAATCAAGCACGAAAAGCCTTTTCGCTGGACGGGCGTACTCAACGTAGGCACGGATTTTTATACCAATTCTGGCGACGTGCCCATCCGCAGCGATCGCTTTGCCTGGCGCGTTTCGGGCAACCCAACAGCCTATTTATACGGTTTTGAATTGCCGTTTTCCTTTACGCTGGGTCAGCAAATCCGCGATGTGCGTTATCCTACTTTCAACCAGTTTGGCGTGTCGCCCACCTGGAAATGGCTCAAAATCCACGCGGGATGGCGCAACATGGAGTTCTCGCCGTACACGCTGGCGGGCCATACCTTTCTAGGTGGCGGAGTGGAGCTTACGCCCGGCAAGTTTCGTTTCGCTGCACTTTATGGGCGTTTTCACCGAGCCGCAGCCAACAATGCCGGGCAGGAATACTTCTTGCCAACTTACAAACGCAAAGGCTATGGCGTCAAAATTGGCTACGGCACGGCCAGCAATTTTATAGACCTGATGGCTTTCAAAGCCAAAGACGACCCGAATTCACTCGATATCCCTGATTCATTGGGCATTACGCCGGGAGAAAATTTGGTGCTGGGACTGTCGGGCAAAGCAACTTTGTGGAGGAAATTCAGCCTGAGCTTAGACGGTGCCGCTTCGGCCTACACCCGTGACCTGCGTTCGGAGGAAATTGTGCTGGACTCGCTCAATAGGGGGGAATATTACGGCACGGAGGAGGTGATTACCCCGCGTTTTTCGACCCGACTTAATTTTGCGGGCAAGGCCACCGCCGGCTACAACAGCCAAAACTTCGGCCTTAATTTCTCGTACGAACACATTGACCCTGAATACGCCACCATGGGCGCGTATTTTTTTGCCAACGATGTAGAGAACTACACCGTCAGCCCAATGTTTGCCTTTGGGAAGGGGAGGGTTCGGGTGTTTGGCTCCTACGGAGTGCAGCGCAACAACCTGCTCGGCAACCGCTCCGAGACCTCTTGGCGCAACATCGGATCGGCCAATTTGAGCCTCAACCCCAGCGCAAAATTCGGCCTCGACCTCAACTATTCTAACTACCGGATGAACCAAACTTCCACCGCCTTTGAGCTCAGCGATTCGCTCAAACTCTCGCAGGCTACCACGCAGTTCAGCGTCACGCCGAGGTATTCTTTTTTCGGAAAAACGGCTGTTCACACCTTCATAATCAATGGTGTATATCAATTTTTGGACGACCAAAACCAGCTCACCGAAAAATTCGGCGACGTGCGCTCACGGGTAGGTGTGGCAACTTGGGCCGCCTCTTTCATTGAAAGCAAACTCTCCGTCAATACGGGACTGAACTACAACGACGTACAATTGGGCGACACCAAAACCAGCAATTACGGCCTCAATTTTGGAATCGGAAAACCCTTTGCCAAAGATCGGCTTATGCTGAACGTGAACACCACTTACAACCTCGCCCGACTCAACGGGGAGGCCGATGGAAAAATCATCAACGCCGGGTTGACAGGCAATTTTCTCGTCCATAAAAAGCACACGCTTACTTTTGGGATGCACTGGATTCGCAGTACCTCCACATTCAGGGGGAAATATTCAGAATGGCGCGGACAATTGGGGTACTCCTGGGCATTGCGTTGATATCCGTGTTTTTAATTTTCTTTTAATAGCAGTTTAATTTGGGCCTTGTCTTTGTAATTGAAACTTTGCAGCACTAAAAATTTTGACGCAAACAGACGGCATCCGTACCTTGTTGGGCCATTTAAATGCTTTAACTGATTTATTCAACAATTATGAACGACAACCAGAACGGTAACCAAGGATCTCGCCCCCTGCTCATCATCGCGATTTTACTATTCATTTTAGGCGCAGGTGCGGGCATTTACTTTTGGAAAAAATCGAGTGACACGGGCCTTGAAAACTCCCGCCTATCCGAAAATGTCGAAACGCTCGAAGCGCAAAAAGCGGCTCTGGAGCGCCAATTAGACAGCCTGAGCATCGCTTACGGTGACTTGCGCCTGGAGAATGAAGACCTGCGCGGAAAGGAGGCCAGCACGGCCACACTCATCGCGCAAAAAGATGCTGCCATCAAAAAAATCAAGTCGCAGAACAACCGGGAGCTCGCTAATTTGCGCACCCAACTCAATGAATTGCGCCAGTTAAAAATCGAATACGAGACCTTAATCACCGCCGTACAAACAGAAAACGAACAATTGAAGGAAGAGAACAAGCGGCTTTTGGGTGAAAATCAGGAATTACAAACAGAAAATAGCAGTTTGACGGGGCTAGTAGGCGACCTCGCCCAAAAACTAGAAGATCAAATTCGCAAAACCCACAGCGCCAAATTCAAAGCCTCCGCTTTTCGGGTTGAGATTGGGCGTCGGGGCGACAAACAAACGGTGCGAGCCAAAAAAGCCCGCGAGATCAGCGTCAGTTTTGATCTGGCGGATGTGCCAGAAAATTATCAGGGCGACCAGCATCTTTATCTGGTCATTACCAACGATAAAGGACAGCCCATTCCTTCAGAAAAAGGGATAAAAACTACCGTCCAAGCGCCTTCTGGCAATATTCAAATCGAAGCGCAGCAGGTAAAAGCAGTTTCTCTGGGCGAAACCCAACGTCTTTCGTTCAATTACAAATTGGACGAGCGGCTTAAGAAGGGCAATTATGTGGCGGCCATTTACTGCAATGTGGGGTTATTGGGCGTTTCCAGTTTCAAATTAAACTGAGTCCTGTTCATTTGATGATGAAAAAAACCAAGGTATTACTTGTCGAAGACGAACCTAAAGTGGCGGCCTCCGTCAAAACTTGGTTGGAGGAAAACGGCTTTTGGGTTGAAATTGCGCCCGATGGAGCTGTTGGGCAATATTTGGTTCAAGCCAACTACTTCGACATCATCTTGCTCGACCTCAACTTGCCCTTTGTAAGTGGATACGACGTTTGCAGAACGATTCGGACGGTTCACCCTGGTGTTCCAATTATTTTGGTAACCGCCTTGGGCAGTGTAGAGCAAAAATTGACAGGTTTTGATGCAGGTGCTGACGACTATCTCGTCAAACCTTATGACTTCCGCGAATTACTGGCCCGAATGCGCAATTTACTCAAAAATAAACCGGCTGTGCCGCTTGGTGAAATGCCCGATGAAATGCTCCGGGTGGCGGATTTAGAAATAAACACCGGCTTCAAAACTGTTTTTCGATCTGGGAAAGCCATTGATCTGACTGCTAAAGAATATTCATTGCTTGAATATCTCGTTCGACTCAATGGTCGGGTGGCTTCCAGGCATGAAATCGTGGAAGCAGTTTGGGATGTGAATTTTGACACGGGTACCAATGTTGTAGAAGTTTACATCAATTTTCTCCGCAAAAAAATTGACAGAAACTTCGAGCCAAAGCTCATTCACACCAAACAGGGGCTTGGTTATTTCGTCAATGCGCTCCCAACGGCATGAACATACGGTCTAAACTTGCCCTGCGTTTTACGACCATTGTTGCGACCATCTTGAGCGTGTTTTGCATTGGCGTGTATTCCCTTTCCGAAAACTATCGCCAGGAAGAGTTTTTTTCTCGTCTGGAAAGTAGGGGCCTCACGACTGCCCGACTTTTCGTGACGGTGAAAGAAGTGGACAAAGACCTGCTGCGCATTATTGACAAAAATTCGATTTACGCGCTTTACCAAGAGAAAGTTTTGGTTTTTGACAGTCGCGACAGCTTGGTTTATGCCAGTCTGGACGATTTGGATGTGGGTTATTCCCCTGAATTGATTCGACATATCCGACTCCAAAAAAAAATGGAATATGTGGAGGACGAAATTGAATACGTTGGGCTTACCTATCAAGGGCAGAAGGGCGAGTTTGTAGTTATTTCTTCTGCGTTCGATCGCTACGGCAAAAGCAAGCTCCATAACCTGCGCAATGTTTTGGTGGTCGGGTTTTTCATAGGTATTTTGCTTATCATTGTTTCGGGGCACATTTTTGCGGGACAGGCACTCCAACCACTCGCCCGTATCAATGAAGAAATATCCGACATTGGGGAAGAAAACCTCCACCAGCGTGTCAGCGAGGGAAATGGCAGGGATGAAATTGCACAATTGGGCAAAAATTTCAACAACATGCTGCACCGGTTGGAAACGGCATTTGGGGTACAGCAACAATTTGTCAGCAGCGCTTCACACGAACTGCGCAATCCGCTTGCGGCCATTACCGGCCAATTACAAATGATGCTTGAAAAAAGGCGTTCTCCAGAAGAGTACGAACGGACGCTCCAATCCATTTTGGAAGATACGCAAACGCTTGTTTCCCTTACCAATGGTTTGCTTTTGTTGGCCCAATCGCATATTGACAAACAACGGCTGCTGTTCGCCGTAGTCCGCGTGGACGAGGTGCTTTTTGCTGCCCAAAATGAATTGCTCAAGGCCCAGCCCGACTATCATTTTTTGTTCGAGTACGATGCGCTCCCCGAAGACGAATCCTTGCTTTCCATCCATGGAAACGAACAACTGCTGAAAACTGCGTTTCTCAATTTTATGGACAATGCCTGCAAATTCTCGCCCGACCACACCGTCAACATCCGAATTGGGGTCAGCAACAGCACCGTCACGGTCTACTTTGCTGACAAGGGGGCGGGGATCCCTCCTGAGGAGCAAATGATGATTTTCACGCCCTTTTTTCGAGGGAAATACGCTACCTCTTCAGTGCCTGGTCATGGCATCGGCCTAGCCATCTGTCAACGCATCGTCCAACTGCACAATGGAGAAATTTTATTTCGTTCAGACAAAGGAAAAGGAAGCGAATTCGTAGTTTCCCTGCCAACAAACTGATTCTTTTAGCATTTTAATTTTCTTTTAATGCTGGTTTAATCTACCCTTTTGTCAAGCAGGGGAGATTTGTTTGGTTTCAGATTTAGCCATGTCCCCCCGATTACCGTTGAAACAAGACATCTTTTTCACTATCCACTTTTATTTCAACTGTTTAATCTATTATGTTTCAACAAATTACACCCGCTTTTTCTTATGCTTATTGGGCGCCCATCTTTTCAAAGCCCGGTTCGATCCTAAGGATTTGCCTCTTACTTGTGGCGACGAATAGCCTGCATGGGTTAAACGCCACCCCCACTTCCGATGGTTTTGTAAGCCTGGAAGCAGGGGCAAAAATGGCCTCGGACACAAGCCTTGAAGCCAGCATCTGTGCCGGCGAAACGTACCTCTTTAATGGAGAGCTCCTCAATGCTTCCGGCGAGTACATTGCAATTTACCCGCTCCCGGATGGTTCCGATTCCGTGGTTACGCTCCAATTGACTGTACTTCCCGTTTCTCTGACCAATCTCGACGTTAGCATTTGCGAAGGAGCATCTTATCCTTTTAATGGACAGAGTTTTGATCAAACGGGCACTTACACGGCCATCCTTCCCGCGGAGAATGGTTGTGATTCGATTATAGCGCTGCGCCTTACCGTGTTAGCTCCGATTAAAACATCCCTGGAAAAAGCAATTTGTGTTGGTACTTTCTATGTTTTTCAAGGTGACACCTTAACTGAAAGCGGTTTGTACAGCATTGTACTGACTTCTATCGCTGGCTGCGATTCCATCGTAACGCTCAACTTGAACGTGGTATCGTTCTTTGAAACAACGATCAATGCCTCCATTTGTCCAGGTAGCACCTACTCATTCGCTGACACAGTGCTGAGTGTTGCGGGGATTTACATAGACTCACTTACTGCGATCGGCGGCTGCGACTCGCTCATTCTATTGAACCTCAGCATCCGTACTACCGTTACCACGCCATTATCTGCGAGCATTTGCGAAGGTTCTGAATACGACTTCAATGGTGAAATCTTGACCGACAGTGGCACTTACGAGGCTTTTTTTACAGGATCAAACGGCTGCGACTCCACCGTGGTGCTAACCTTGGACGTGGTAGCCTTCTATGACATTCAAATCAATGCGTCCATCTGTACGGGAGAATTCTATTTCTTTGACGGAGACTTGCTAGAGTTTGAAGGGGAATATATCCGCCAATACGTTGCTCAAGGTGGTTGCGACTCTACAGTGACCCTTACGCTGCAAGTATTGCCCGTTTCGGTGGGTGCCGGGTCTGCAACCATTTGCCCGGGCGATGCGTACGACTACAACGGCGAAATATTGACCGATGAAGGTGTTTATACCTTCGTGCTGGATGCCGCCAACGGCTGTGACTCCACCGTTACCTTTACCTTAAATGTGCTCCCCGCCATCACTACCGCACTTGAAGCGTCTATCTGCGATGGCGAAACTTATATATTCAACGGAGACACCTTGAATACTTCAGGGGTGTACGATACCGTCCTTTCAGCCGAAAACGGCTGCGATAGCCTCGTGACGCTCAGCCTGACGGTTTTGCCATTGCAGCAAAACTCCCTGGCCGTTGCTATTTGTGCGGGTGAATTTTACGATTACAATGGTGACACCCTGACAAATTCCGGCATTTATACTTTTGTTTTTGCAGGAGAAAATGGTTGCGACAGCACCTTTACCCTTGTGCTCACAGTGAACCCCCTACAGAGTGTAACGCTTGACGTAAACATCTGTGAAGGTGAATCTTACCCATTTGATGGCACCTTAATCTCCGATGCTGGAACTTATACCGCAATATTCTCGGACGAAAATGGCTGCGATAGCACCGTGACCCTTGTGCTGGGTATTTTGCCTTTGCAAAACACAACGGTCGAATCCACCATTTGCGCAAACGAAATCTACCTTTTCAACGGAGACACACTCAATAGCGCGGGCATTTACACCGCCATACTCACAGGTATCAATGGCTGCGACTCCACGGTAGTGCTTACCCTGGATGTGCTGCCGATACAAAACACCCAGATTTCGGCCACGATTTGTGAAGGGAACTCCTTCGACTACAACGGCTTCCCACTTTTCACTGCCGGAGATTTTGATTTCATCTTTGGGGGTGAAAATGGGTGTGATAGTGTGGTAACCGTCCGAATTGCCGTGCTGCCAATTTCCGAAACCAGTATCTCTGCAACCATCTGCGATGGTGATACTTATGACTACAATGGCGTACTGTTCGCAGACGAAGGCGTTTATCAATTTGTTTTTGTTGGCTTCAATGGCTGTGATTCAACAGTAACGCTGAGCGTTACCGTACTACCCTTGGCTTTCACTACCCTCGAAGTTTCCCTTTGTGTGGGCAGCGCTTACGTTTTCAATGGTGATACGTTGAAGACATCGGGCGTTTACACCCATGTTTCAACCGGTTTTAATGGTTGTGATTCGACGGCAACACTCGTGCTTGAGTTTGTGTCTGCTTTCATAACCGACTTGGAGGCTTCAATTTGCGCGGGTGAATCTTAC
>JBBQSW010000030.1:0-15736 GCA_038213575.1 Chitinophagales bacterium
CACGTTCGGGACATTCGACCATGGGGCCAAAAGCGGCAATTCGCTCGTTTTCGATCAGAAGATAGGCATTGTGCAGCATCGGAACCGAAGCCATGTCCAAACCCTTTACAAAAGGGCGGCGCGTGATTTCAGCTTGTACGAGCGTGCGAATATTTCGGATGAGCAAGTTGGACATGAGCAGAGCAGTTTTACCCGCCTTCGCAATTCGTGCTATGGCGGTTTGCCCGCCTTCGCACTTAGTGCTATGGCGGTTTACCCTCCTTCGCACTTTGTGCTGTGGCGGTTTACCCTCCTTCGCACTTAGTGCTATGGCGGGTGAATAAGGTGGCGCAAAACTACCTACTTTTGCCGCCCAAATATGTAGCGTGAAAGTCAATTTATCCTTACGTTTCCAAACAGGAGTTTACTCGGAACCACTTTGTTGCTTTATTGGTCCGAACTTACCCCTGATTTGCACCACTCATATTATAGTAGATTCATAATCAAACAATTAACATGGAAAAAATTTGTGGAATCCTCGTATTTGGGGCACTCATCCTGCTTTTAGCTTGCCAAGAAAAAACTACCTGCAAGTTCAAACCCGAGCCGATCTTTTCCAAAGACCTGCCTCATATAGTGCAGTATAATTTTGAGAAAGAAGGTTCCCAATCCCTAGAAAGTGTGATGCTTGACCGGGGCATTCTACTCGAAGTGGGACAGGAAGTTTGTGGAGACACCAAACAGGAGTTCCGTTTCACCGTGCAGGGCGATTATGCTGCGCAACCCGACTCATTTTGGCTCAAAGAAGCCTCACGTCAGTTCGTTTTCCTTAGTTCATTTTCGCCAAAACAGGCAGCCCTGAAAGATTGGGGCGATATGATCGAACTGCGCCGTGGAGATATGCGCATCGGTGAGTCCCGAGAGGTGCAGCCCGGCGTTTTTGTGCGCGTGGATCGGGTCGTCGGCCCTGAAGAGGCTACTCTGTTAGTGGTCTTTTCACAAAAGTAGCTTGGGGTATTCAGGAATTGTGATATTCAGATATTATGGCCTGTCCAATATCCTAGTTTCTTTGTCCAATGCTCCAACCTCTAAGTACCGATAAAATCACGTTTATATGAAAATCTTAATACTTGGTGGCGGCAATATGGGCCTCACCTACGCGCAATGTTTCGTACGCAGCCGCATTGTCACCTCCGAAAACATGATGGTGCTTTGCCGCACCTATGAAAAAGCCAACCATTTGAGCGCAAACTACGAAGCTCGCTTTTTTAGTGATCCTCGCTTGTGCGTGCCCGAGGCCGACTTACTGATACTGGCCGTGAAACCTCAGGATTCAGCCAGGTTGTTTAGTGAAATACAGGGCCTTACAGATTCCGGACAGGTGTTGCTCAGTATTATGGCAGGCGTACGGATGGAAGTCATCGGCAAGGCACTTGGAATGAAAAAGATCACCCGGGCCATGCCCAACCTTCCCGCCCAGATCGGCGAGGGCGTGACGGCATTTACCTCCACAGACGAGGTGACCCGCATAGAGTTGGTGATGGTGCAAAACCTCCTGAACACTACGGGTAAAACGCTTTATGTGGAGCAGGAAGCAATGCTCGATGCTGCCACGGCCATTTCGGGTTCTGGGCCGGCGTATGTTTACTACTTTATGAACGCGATGATCGAAGCAGCCAAGCAGATGGGCTTTTCACCCTCGGAAGCTGAACTGTTGGTAGGCCAAACTTTCACAGGGGCCATTGGCTTGTACAACAAGTCAGATTTGAGTTGTGAAAACTGGATTTCCAAAGTTGCCTCCAAGGGCGGCACCACAGAAGCAGCGTTGCGGGTTTTCCGCGAAACGGCCTTGTACGAGGGCATCACGGCGGGCGCAGAAGCAGCGTTGGCGCGAGCGCGGGCGCTTGGCAAATGATGCTTTAATCGAGCAATTTGTCCCTTGACATGATTTTTTTTGGACAACATTGATTTTGTTTTGGAAATAAGTCGCCAAGTGTCATACATTCGGGGCAAACTAATTCCGTTTCACAAAACAAATATTTTGACGGCCTATGATGAACGAATCTGTACAATCGCACATGACAAAGGATGTCATCACCCTTAATCCAGATAGCATGCTTGGTGAAGCCCGAGAGATCATGCTCAGCAAGCATATCCACCACATCCCGATATTAGAAGGTAAAAAGTTGGTAGGCATGGTCACTTCTTGGGATATGTTCAAACTTGGCAAATCTGCCGAGGAATATAGCACGATGAAAGTCAGCGAAGTTATGACCAAACGGGTTGCTACACTTGATCCAGACCAGCACCTGGGCGCAGTAGCCGATGTTTTGAGCCGGCACCTTTTCCACGCCGTGCCCATCGTAAATGACGACCACGAACTTTTAGGGATTGTTACCAGCACCGATATTATTCGGTACGAGCACACGAAGGAGTACCCTGAGAATCTGGAAAAATTCGTTGCGGAGAATATGTGATATTAACAGGGTCTATTGGGCAAATGACTTTGAGCGGCGGCACAGTGTTTAAAACTGTGCCGTCGCTTCTTTTTTGAACAAAATGGGTTTAACGCCGTTACTTCGCTGCACTTTTTCAAAGCCCACAATCGCCTACACATCTACTTCATAATTAAATGTCCGTCTACACTTCAAAGAGCGTACAACGCCTGCCCATTTCTCTCGAATCGGCTTGGGATTTCTTCTCCAATCCAATGAATCTCAAGGCAATAACACCCGCCAAAATGGGATTTCACGTTACTTCGGATACCGATTTTTCCAGTCGAAAAATGTACGCAGGGCAAGTTATCACCTACACGGTAACACCCATTTTGGGTATTCCGCTTTTCTGGATGACAGAAATCACTCACGTTCAGGAAGGTCAGTTTTTTGTTGACGAACAACGGGTAGGGCCTTATGCGCTTTGGCACCACCAACACCATTTTAAAGTGATACCTGGAGGGGTAGAAATGACCGATTTGGTACATTACAGGTTACCGCTCGGTTGGCTGGGCGATTTTGCCAACTGGCTATTTGTACGCAATCAGTTGAAGGGGGTTTTTGATTTCAGGACGAAAAAGTTGGTGGAGCTGTTTGGGGAAATGGGCTGAGACTCGGTGTTCAAATAATTAATATCGCTCCTTCCCCCATCTTCGGATTCGATGCAAACCCGCCCGAATCACGATCCAAATATGTGCCCAAAGCGTGGGCACCAGTCCAAAATGATGCCGCATCACGTCAAAACGGTTTCGCAAACTCTGTTGGTGGCGCTTTTTGGAAAGTCCACCCATCAGATAATCGGTAATGATGCCACCAATGTGAACATTTCCCTGGCTCTTTTTGAGGATTTCGATGCACCAATCGTAGTCAGCGCATAATGCGGCGGCAGCACTGTACTCCGGCGAAATTGAACGACGTGGTACGAAAGACTGGTGGACGACCAACATCCCAGCAAGGTATTTTTCCCAACTCAACTGGGTTGGGCACTGGCGGGTGCTGAGTTCGCTCATGGTGCCGTGCGGTACGCGAGCATCGTCCACGAGCATCGTTTCCCCATACAAAACACCCGTTTGTGGAGTAACCATCCCTGCCATTTTTTCCAAAGTGTCCGATGCATGTAGCCAGTCGCCCGCATTGAGAAACTGCACAAAATCGCCCGTTGCCATGCGAAGTCCCTTGTTCATGGCATCGTAAAGCCCACGGTCGGGCTCTGATATCCAGCGCAGATGGGGCATTTTGGCAGCGTATTCCTGAATGATTTTCAAGGAGTTGTCCTTCGATGCGCCGTCCACCACGATGTACTCGACCTGTGGATAAGTTTGTCGAAACACACTTTCCATGGTATCAGAAAGCAGGTTTTCACCGTTATAGACGACGGTGATGATGGAAAAACTTGGACGTAGGATACTGGACATTGGATTTTGGATTTTGGACAAAAACTGAGATTTTTTACGCTCAAGTTCGAAGGAAAGAACCGCAAAAGTAGTGGCCTGTCGTTTCTTCGTGCCTTAAAATTGCACACAACCCGTCTTACGGCTTGAAACCGAACGACGAGTTTCTGCGTGCCACCGTTTGAATTATGAAAAAACTACGCTTTTTCCTCTTTTGTTTGCTCTTGCAACAGCCAGTCTTTTCCCAAAAAATCAACAAATATTGGGTTGAATTCAGCAATAAAAACAACTCACCTTATTGTACTTGCCGCCCTGCTGAATTTCTTTCCGCTCGAGCCCTCGAACGCCGCGCTCGCGCCAGCATTGAAGTTGTGGAGAATGATTTGCCCGTCAACCCAAGTTATCTCGAAGCATTGAAAATCAGGGGGGTACAAATCCACAATACCTCTCGCTGGCTCAATGCTGCCGCCATCATGGCTGATTCAGCTGCTGCAAAGCATGTCGAATCCTTGCCGTTCGTACAATCTGTAAGCTATCTCGGCCCGCACCTGAAATACCGCAACCCGCCCAACCGGCCGGTGAAAAAACGAGCACCCTTAAAATCCGATCCTGGCATTGTTGGCGATGACATTCCACTTTGGGGCTACGCTGGGCAGCAGAACCAGTTGCTTGGCCTTTCGGTGCTGCAACTGACAGGGCATCGCGGTACGGGCATCTGGATCGGTGTAATGGATGGTGGCTTTACCAATGCCGACACGATTCCTATGTTCGACAGTGTAGGACTGCAAGGCAGGCTTTTTCCAGGCTGGGATTTTGTAGAGCGCGACGCAGGGGTGTTCGAGGGAGCACAGCACGGCACTTCGGTGCTCTCGGTGATGGCCTCCAACCTGCCCCGATATTTCGTTGGCACTGCGCCTGACGCAACTTACTTTTTGCTAAAAACCGAGGATACCGGCGGCGAATTCCCCATCGAAGAAGCCAACTGGGTGGCCGGCGCAGAATGGGCTGACAGCGTGGGTATAGACATCATCAATGCCTCGCTGGGCTACACGAGTTTTAATGACAACAGGCTGAGTCACACCTTTCTTGACCTCGATGGGCGAACGGCTATCGGTTCGCGAGGCGCCAGCATCGCTGCTTCAAAAGGTATGATTATTTGCAACGCTGCGGGCAATGAAGGCGACGGCGAATGGCACTACATTGGGGTTCCGGCAGATGCCCCAGGATTGATTGCGGTAGGAGCCGTGAATGCCGACGGCGAACGTGCCGAGTTTAGTTCGTTTGGCCCTACGTCCGATGGCCGCATTAAGCCTGAACTGGTGGCACCAGGCGACCAAGTTGTAGTCGCGGGCAACGTAGGCATTTCACTGGGGCTTTCCAGTGGCACTTCTTTGGCTTCTCCGATGTTGGCGGGTGCGCTGGCCTCACTTTGGAGCGCATTCCCTGATAAAACCGCAACTGAAATCCTCGACGCAGTTTTTGCCTCGGCTGACCAAGCAGAAAACCCCGATAATGAACGGGGATACGGCCTTCCTGAAATGACCAAAGCGTGGATTGCATTGGGAGCAATGGTAGGCGGCAATGGCGGGATGTTTTCATTCGATCGCTTGGCGGGCGAACTGACCATTACCTACGCTTTCGATTTTTTCAAAACCGGCGATTCCGTGGAATTGCGGAATATTTTGGGGCAAAAAGTGGAGGGTATTGTGTCTAAAATCAGTCCAAACGAGATTTCAACTTTGAAAATCAGTGGTTTAGAAAACTTGGCAAATGGACATTACCAAATAGTATTGTCCAATAAAAATGGCGTGAAGCGACTGGGCGCGGGCGCTTGGCAATAAAAAGGGTTGCGCTGTTGCCTGGCGAGGTGAATTTCGTCCCCCCAGTCGCAAATTGTAGCCGTCGTGCGCCCTAAGGGTCGCACGACGGCTCGGTATTCCTGCGACTAAAGCCGCCAGTATTGGGAGCGTCTACCGTATCAAAGTTGTATTCCCTTTAAACACCTCTCGCACACCATCCACATATTCCACCTCGAGTACCCAGATATACACGCCGGGTTCGCAAGGCTGGTTTCGAAAGGTTCCGTCCCAGCCCTTGGTGTCGTCGTTGAAGGCAAAGTCTTGCAATTGGAATACCAATTCTCCCCAACGGTCATAAACCCTGAAATCCAATGCTTTAGAATTGCTTTGGCCGTGTACCAACAGGAGGTCGTTGGTGAAATCTTCATTGGGCGTAAAGCCGGTTGGGACAAACACTTTGCGATATTTTTCTACCGTCACCAAAATCTGATCCGTTGCACGACAGCCTAATGAATCAGTTACTGCTACCTCGAAATAGGTCGGGAATTCAAGTGAATACACCGACGGGTTGCGGCAATCGAGACAACTGAGCCAAATGCTGTCTGCTAAAGTCCAGGCGTATTGGGTCAAACCGCGGGCATTGGTCACAAGGGCGAGCAATTGGGTATCCTGGCCGAAAAGGATTCGGATGTCCGGCCCCAAGTCTACTTCAATTGGATCCGGCTCCGTCACGGCTATGGGAGCAAGCAAGAATTGGCAACCATTGACATCCACGATTTTAGGGACATAACTGCCCGCCGTGATGCCGATTTGGACATGGGAACCATTGGTTGGTTGGTTGTCCAAACCGTAGCGATAGGGTGCTGATCCGCCAATGGCTGACAAGAGAATTCGCCCATCCTGACCACCATTGCAACGCGGTTCTTCCATGATAGCGGTACCGCCCAATGCTGCTTCTGGCTGACCTATAGTGACAGAACCTGGTGTGATGCAGCCATTTGCATCGGTCACACTCATCATAAAGGTGCCGGTTGGAAGGTTCTGAATGGTTGCTGATTGAGTGCCGTTGGCCCAAACAATCTGATAAGGAGCTGTACCACCTGTAGGAGTGGCTTTCGCGCTACCCGTACTTTCTCCAAAACATTTCACGCTCGTAGGAGTAAAAGACACGAGCAACAAGGTTGGTTCCCCGATGGTAACGCTCGAAGTGCCAGGACATCCAAATACATCGGTAATCGTGACGCGATAGGTACCTGCCAAAAGTCCCTGTGCCAGCGAATCATTGGGGGATGTGCCGCCATTCCATTTCCAAGAGTATGGAGCAGTACCGCCATCTGCCTGTGCAGAAGCCCAACCCGTGGGATCGCCTTTGCATTTTGCATCCGAAAAGCCCGTTATAGAAGTCTCGAGCGGGAGCGGATTTCCCACTGGCACCGTAGCGGTTGCGGTACACCCAAGGGCGTCCGTAGCGGTCAAGATGTAGGTCTTTCCGCCCTGCAATCCCGTCGCGTTCAACCCTGATTGTGGCGGAGTGGTATTCCAATTATAGGTAAAATCAACGATATTGGCAGGGGTAGCACCATAAAAGATAGAGATCACGGAAGCGGTTCCATTAAAACCATCATGGCAGCCGGGGGCCTGCGCCTCCCCATAGGTATTGAGTTCTTGTTGCTGCGCTACAAAGGTTTCGCCCATTGTAATACAGCCATTTCCATCAGTGATCGTAAGGTGGTATTGGCTGGAAGCAAGCCCCGTAGCCGTTTGGGTCGTTTGGTTGTTCGCATCCCACTGATAGGTGTAAGGCGAAGTGCCACCAGAAACAATAGCCTTAGCAGTACCATTTGAACCAAAAAAGCACAAGGTGTCAGAAATCTGCGGCAAAGCAAGCGAAAGTTCCGTTGGCTGGTTCACATTGGAGCTCAAGGTGCTGGTACATCCATTTGAATCGGTGAGTGTGGCCGAATATGGCCCGGCAAAAAGATTGGCAATATTAAGCCCATTGCCTGAGTAGCCATTGGGGCCCGTCCAAGTCACTGTGTATTGGGGCGTTCCTCCGGCGGCATCTATATGGAGCGCGCCCGTGTTTTTACCAAAACACTTGACCGCTTCGGGCGTAGCAAAACTGGTCAGAAGGGCTGGCTCGGTTACGGTTTCAGTCCTCACTTGCGAACAACCATTTCCATCGGTGGCCGTCACCGTGTAGGTACCTGCGGAAATATTGTTGATACCCTGATTGACTTGACCCGTGTTCCAAACAAACTCGAAAGGAGTGGTGCCCCCTACAGCATAAGTAGTTAGTTGACCATCCGAGCGACCAAAACACGAAGGGCTTCTATTCAGTGCCGTCAGGATCTGAATTACAGCGGGTTCAAAAACCATCATAGACGTTGATTTTTGACAGCCATTTGCATCTACGACGGTTACCGTGTAAGTCCCTGCCAGCAAATTTGAAATGCTGTCAGTCGTAAGGCCATTATTCCACACATAGCTATAGGGTGTTACCCCCCCTGTGGGGTAAACCGCTGCCGTACCAGTTACCAGCCCAAAGCAAGTAACATCATTCGGAGAGGCCGTAGCAAAAAGTTCGGTGGGTTCTGTGAGCGAGGCGGTGGCTGTGGCCGTGCAGGAAGCACCCACACTGGTAATTGTTACGGTATAGATACCACCACTGAGGTTGCTAATGGTAGCGGTCGTTTGGCCATTGCTCCACAAATAGGTGTTATTGCCGGGCGCAAAAGCTTGTAGGCTTCCTTTTTGTCCATAACAATTGATAGGCTGAACAATGGTAGTGGTAGCAGTCAGTGAGCCTATGGCGACTTCGATGTCTTCGGTAACACTACATCCATAAGAATCGGTGGCTGTGACATTGTAAATACTGGTTTGTGCGTTGGTTGCAATTGGATTAGGGCAATCCGTGCAGCTCAAACCGGTTCCGGGTGACCATGCGTATGTAACATTGTAACTCGGCTCAAAAGTGATGGTCCAATCACGCAGAACGCCGTTGAGGTTATTCTGGTCATCGGTCAGGCGCAAGCGCCAGTTGCCATTGGAAGGTTCTCCCCATAGGTCAGACCAAGGCCCTTCTGGAAGCCAATCGCCCGTAAACGGGGCCGCTGTGGCCGGGGCAAATGGGCCTGGGAAACTGATAATGGTAGTGGCCGTGGGAGTGAAACAAGTGTTGGTATAATTGTCCCCATTGGCGCCGTTATCGGTCGTCAACTCGACGACTACGCCACCCGGCGAAATGAGGAAGGCATCCACCTCATCAATCCAAGCGTGGTCCACATTGATGCAAATAGAACGGATCACGCCAGGGCCCACGATGGTGGGTTGAACACCGAAAACGCTGATACTGGAGTTAACCGGCGCTCCTCCGTTTGGTATGTTGAAGTCTGTTTGGTTCGTAAACGTTGGCGGTAGTGGCACAGGCGTTTGCACCGTAGCATTAATTTGAATGGGAGTGTTGGGCAGGCAAACAGAGGTGTCGTTGAGGATGGGTGCCGCCAGAATTCTATCCCGGATAAAAAGGTACACGGTATCCCGGTTGCAAGGGTCCACTTGTACAGAAACACCAATGGACTCTGCTCCTTCAGCAATACCGTCTTCAAAAGCATTGATGGGGACGGTGATGGTGGATTGCCCGGCAGGGATAACCAGATTGGTAGGAATTGCTTGGTAATCCACACCCGGAGTTGCTGTGCCAAAAACATTAAAAACGACCGGGTAATTTTGCGCGCGAATCTCAGGCAGGGTAAAAGTAAGAGAGCCTGGCACACAACCCTCCGCGATCGTACCATCGGCACTCACCGTGGCAGCTGCGGCAATCAACGAACCTGTACCAAAACTTTTTGCCTCCAAAAATACGCCAGAATCGTACGCGGAATCGCCTACATCTGCAATAGCAAGTTTGATAGTGTAAGGTTGGCAAGGTGTCACGACTGCCATGGCCGTGAACACATCGGTAAAGCCGTCGTAAACCGGCTGAACCGAGCTGTTTTCATTGTTGTTGTAATATTGAACATTGAGCGGTGGACAGGGGGCGGCGGAAGGGTTGTTGGGGTGGATGTTGTTGATACTCACGGGAAGCATGGTGCCCGGAATCCTGGCTATGTTGGTAAAAGTGGGATAGCCCGGCCCTTGAATAAAAAACCCGAAAACATCATTAAATGCGGTGCAAGCATATTCAGGGTACTCTTCCGACGCAAAACTGTATCGAAACCGCAGCGTGTCAGAATTTGGGATGAAGGTAATGGTATAAACCGCCACATCATTGAGCACATCCGTTGCAATCATGGAGAGACTGGACTCCGTGCCTCCCCCTATATTTCCATTGTTGGCGAAAAAACCTCCTTCCTCCTCGGCTCCATTGGCAGTTCCGTTTGTCATGGCAAAACCACTGGTGAGCAAAATGCCCCGTTCTATACCAATGGCTTGTGTACCCCCAGAAAAATATCCCACAGCCCTGGGATCTCCATTAAACTGTATGTTGGTGACCTCTACCCCTGCCCCCAAAAAAACATTGGAGATAAGGCTTTGAGGGTTGTAAGGCCCTGATACGACATCGGTGACCTGAAGGAATTGCGCTTTGGAAGAAAAAGGCAAAACAAGTAGACAAAAAACTGACAGCAGTAGTGTTTGCGTCGGGCGATGTAAGCAGCTCATCCGGTGTATAAAAATTAATTGGTTAAAAAATCCTGAGACTTTTGCAGGAGATTAAAGGCCAAGAACGGGAATAAAAAAATGGATTAGAAGTTTGCCCGCCGAAAAGTAGCGTCTTCTCCCAATGCGTAGTACCAAACAGTGCCTTAAAAATTCTGATGAAGATACAGCAGGGTCACAAAACGTTGCTAATACCAAAGAAAAACGCAGGCTCCCCATCAAAGGAAACCTGCGTGGTGGCTTTTGTAGCGCGGGGGAGACTTGAACTCCCGACCTCGCGATTATGAATCGCGCGCTCTAACCAGCTGAGCTATCGCGCCATGCTTTTTCAAAAGCGGGTGCAAAGGTATATCGCTAAAACATTTCTGCAAAGTGGTGAGCAAAGTTTTCTAAAACTCTCTGTCCTTTTGCATCCGAACCTACCAAACACCTTCCCTTCCTCCGCTTGAAACTTGTACCTTACCTCTTGTTACTCTTTAGCCACTTCCACCCGATACCCCTCCCTTCTCAACAGCGCCACCACCCCATTCGCCCCACCAAGGTGCCCTGCACCCACAGCAAAAAGAGTCGGCTTTTCGGCCATCATCCGGCCCATTACAGGAATCCAATTTTGATTGCGTTTTTTGAGCAGGATGTCTTCATATTGCCCCATGCTGCTGTCTTCGCCAATCATGGTTTGCATTGCAGCAATATCCTGCTCCCGGTAAAGCCGGAGCATCTCATCGAGCTGGTTTTCGGAAGTGTCTGTAGTATCCACACTCCGGAGGCCATCCACCAACATTTTAGCTTGGACAGCGTAGGGAATACTGTCGAAAACCGACATCTGATAAGCTGCCGTTTCCAGGCCAGCAGATTCTAATCTCCGATTTTTGCTCATCTTGTACAGTTCCATTTCTACCGAAGTAATGCCGCCGCCACTGGCTGGGCTTTCCTCCTCCGAGCTAAACAAAGTACTTAGAAACAATGGTTTAATCCGCTCAAACATGCCGCCAGGCAGCCCTTTTTCAGCCATTTTGGCTTTTACCAGCGCGTAGTCCTCTGCATTCAAAAGATCCTTTAGTGTCTTGCCGCCCGCCATGAACGATTTGGTAATCAGACCCATTTGGCTGACCAAGTTTGTCATTTGTTTCATGTCTATCTCGAACGTCACGCGGCGCACATTGTCCAAGCTCTCCCGGATCGAGCCGGGGAGTTCAAATTCGTCTTTAGGGATCATGTGAATGGTGCCATAGAGGTAGGAAGGTTTTTTCAACCCTTTCCCGCTGATCTTCCAAGCCAAAGATTTTTCCGTAGGGACAATATTTTCAGGTGTATAAGCCACCGCTTTTTCAGCAGGTTTGCAGCCAATTGCCCCTAAAATAAAGGTGGCAAGAAATAATGCTAAATTTTTCATAGTCATTTTGTAAGGCGAAATTTATTTCGCCGATTGAAATAGCAAAGACGAAATGAATTTCGCCCTACCGAAGCCGATTCGAAGACTGCACCAATTCCTCATCTTTTTTAATCGCGCGATAGGCCAGCAGGAGAAGCGGAATCGCTGCCAAGGGAAATGCGCTGCCAAGCGCTAAATGCGCCTCCGATCCTTCTGGCAACTTCTGCGCATAATAGTAGCCGAGCAGCGCAAACAAAGCAGCAAAAAGTATGGTCAGAATAGACATCCCCCCTGCCAGGCGCATCTGACGAGGGCGGTTTTTATACAGAAAAATGGCATAAACTGAAAAAACTGCCGCAAAAAGCAGGCTCATACCACCCGGAAATTCTTTTACCCAATAAGTGCCGTCAGCAAAAAAATTATCCCCCGTGGCGGCCAGCGCAGCAGCGTCGCCAGAAGCAGTGGCCAAAGGCAAGAACATTGGGCTGGCCAAAACTGCCCCAGCCAAAAGCAAGTAAATAGATTGAATGCGTTGAATCATCTTGTGTTAAAATTTGGGCGGCAAAGGTAGTATTAACCTTCTAAAAATGGCTGGTACATCATAAGCGCATGGTTTTCTGCCACCCATTCTTCTCGGAGCAATTCGCCCGAAACAACAGAAAACACACGTCGGGCAATTCGGTTGTGGCGCGAATAGCTGCCATTGGGCTCCTGGCGTATAAGATGTTCTTTTTCAAGCACTTCGTAGCGTTCAAAAATAGGTATTTCGGCGTAAATTTCACCGTGCAAATGGGTTTTGGATAGCCAAACACTGAGCTGTAAAGTCTGCGCGGTATCATTTCGGAGTTGCAAGTCAATATAATTGTAGGCCAGTGTGGCTCCAGACCCAAACGGCAATACCCGGCCCTCATCTGGGAACACATCGTAACTGTGCCTCCACCGTTCAGTCACCGTCAGCGGACTGTGGAGTGCCATCCAGTAGAGCAAGTTGCCCATTTGGCAAAGTCCCCCGCCGATGCCTTTGGTCACTTTTCCGCGTTCCAGCACCAACCCTTCGAGGTATCCTTTTCGGGCAATCGGCGCACCCACCATTTTCCAAAAAGAAAAGGTTTCGCCCGGCAGGAGCAGGAGGCCATTTATCTTCGCCGCCGCCAGCTGCAGGTTGGTCACTTTGTTGTGCTGGAGATACATGTCAACGGCTTTTAAGGGCCGAATGAGCGGCGTTTTATGTTGAAAAACAAGTGTTTGCAAAGCTCCTGCTCGCTGGCTGGCAAATTTTGTTTTGCCGAAAAACCAGGTTGCGCGGCGTTTCCAAATGTAAAAAATGCGCCCTAATCGGCGACGAAGTAGCGTTGTTGATACCATATCCAAGCTGCAAAAGTCACCAATTAACCAATCACTATGCTACCAATCACAATCATGCAATACGAACTAAGTTACTGGGAGCGCGAATCTTTTTTCAAAGCTATAGATGTAGCCGTGATTGGCAGCGGCATCGTAGGGCTCGCCGCCGCCATTCATCTGAAGACACTGGATCCAAAACTTAGTGTAGCCATTCTAGAGCGCGGCACTTTGCCCATCGGTGCCAGCACCCGTAACGCAGGCTTTTCCTGTTTCGGCTCCATGACCGAATTGCTCGACGATCTAAGCCATGCGAGTGAAGATCAAGTATTGTCCGTAGTGGAAAAACGCTGGCGCGGGCTTCAACGGCTCCGCGAACTAGTCGGTGATGAAAACCTTGATTTTCAAATGCTGGGCGGGTACGAGATGTTCACCAGTGAAGAGGAAAAAATCTTTCAGCACTGTCAGGAACGAATGCCCGAATTCAACGAAAAAATCGGAAAAATAACGGGTTGGGCTGAAGGCTACAAAGTGGCAGATGAACGCTTGCCCGGCTTTGGCTTTCAAGGCGTTCGACATCTGATTTTGAACCAGCCAGAAGGCCAGGTACACACCGGAAAGATGATGTCGGCCCTACTCCACCGCGCCCTGGAAGCAGGAGTGAAAATTTACAACGGCTTTGCGGTCCGGCATTTGGAAGACAGCGCTCAGGGAGTAGAAATCGAGACGGAATTTGGCTGGACGCTGCAGGTGCCCAAGGTTTTAGTGGCGGTAAATGGTTTTGCCCGCCGACTGCTTTCCATGCAAGAAGTGCAGCCCGCCCGCAATCAGGTTTTGATTACCCAGCCTATTCCAAACCTGAAAGTAGAAGGCTGTTTTCACTACGATCGGGGCTATTTTTATTTTCGAAATATAGAAGGACGAATCCTGCTCGGCGGGGGCAGAAACCTGGATTTGGAGCGGGAAAAAACCGATGAGTTTGGGGCCAACGAATTGATTCGTAAGGCTTTAATTCAATTGCTGGAAACCGTGGTCTGTCCCGGCCAATCTGTAGAAATTAATTCCTGGTGGACCGGCATCCTCGGCCTAGGCCCCATAAAAAAGCCCCTGGTCGAAAAGGTCTCGCCCAACGTCACAGTAGCTGTTCGGCTCAGCGGTATGGGCGTGGCGATTGGCACCCTGGTGGGGCAGGAAGGGGCGGAATTGGTGGTAAGTGTTTAGTGTTTAGTGTTTAGTGTTTAGTGTTTAGTGTTTAGTGTTTAGTGGTAAGTGTTTAGTGTTTAGTGTTTAGTGGCAAGTAGTTCTTGTTTTACCACTAAACACTTATCACTAAACACTAAACACTAATCACTAAACACTAAACACTTATCACTCAATACTGACCACTTATTTTTTCAAGCCAATCTCCCGCAGCCGCTCGTCCAAATACGCTCCTGCAGTAATCGGTTCGTAATGCAGCGGGTTGTCTGCCGTGACACAACTTTCCAGACAGGTCAAGTCCATATTGCTGACCGGGTGAAGGAAAAATGGGATACTGAGGCGCGGCAAATGCCATTCTTCGCGCGGCGGATTCACCACGCGATGGGTAGTACTTTTGAGGTAGTTGTTGGTGAGGCGTTGAAGCATATCGCCCACGTTGATAACGATTTCGTCAATTTCTGGCAGGACATTGACCCATTCTTCAGCCGTATTCAGCACTTGCAAACCTCCCGCACTGGCGCCTACCAGCAGCGTGATTAGGTTGATATCCTCGTGTTGCTCGGCACGGATGGCACTGGCAGGCTCTTCCCTGATCGGTGGATAGTGGATGCTCCGAAGGATCGAGTTACCAGCTTCGATTTGTTTCTGGAAATAATCGGTCGGCAATTCAAGGTGAATGGCAATGGCTTCAAGCAGTTGTCCGCCCGTTTTTTCAAAGTTCAGGTAGAGCTCTTTGCCCAGTTTCGACATTTCTGTCATCTCTGCAACTTGAACATTGTCAGGGTATTGAGCCTTCAAAGGATGGTCGGCTGCGACTTCCTGACCAATTTGGAAAAACTCTTTAAGATCAGCCACTTTGGACTGTTTGGCGTGTTCCTTGCCAAACGAAGTATAGCCGCGCTGACCCGCTAAACCAGTCACCTCATATTTGCGTTTCACGTCTTCTTGAAGGGCAAAAAATGCTTTTGAAGCAGTATAAAAGCCGTCCACAAGCGATTTGGGAATGCCGTGGTTGGCAACGGCTACAAAACCGACTTCGTGAAAAGCGGCGCCCAGTTGGCGTACAAAAGCTTCGCGCTGGCTCGCGTCGCCCTGGGTAAATTGGGAGAGGTCTACGGTAGGGATACCTTTTGCTGTCATAGTTGTGATGATTTTTTAACCGCCGAAGCCTAAGCGAAGGCAGGGGAGGAATTTAGGGATCTGTTGGGCTGGGCAAATTTCAGGAAATTTCTTGGAAAAATTTAACTCTGGGAGGTTTAGGAACGTATATTTGCCAATTCGATTATGCCATTGTTTATACGAAACCTAATACCGATGCGCAAAACCCTACCCATCCTCCTCCTTTTCACCCTTTCAACCAGCTTCGCCCAATCCTTCAAAGTAATCGGTTACCTGCCGTACTATCGCTTTAGTTGGGTGAATAACATTGAGTTCGAGCGACTCACCCACGTCAACATCGCCTTCGCCAACCCAGACGCGGCTGGCAATCTTTCAGTAGAA